>CALRMF020000295.1:0-3613 GCA_943369035.1 Curvibacter sp. AEP1-3 | reverse complement strand
TGGGCGCCCGCTTGGTGCGGCTCCACTCGTCCAGCATCTCCCACTTCACCTCGTCGAGCTTGCGGTACATGTCGGGCGTGCCGATGTCGGCGGCCAGTTCGATGCGGTGGCCATTGGGGTCGAAGAAGTAGATGCTCTTGAAGATGGTGTGGTCGGTCAGCCCCACCACCTGGATGCCCTCGGCTTCCAGCCGCGCCTTGGTGGCTTCCAGCGTGGCAAGGCTGTCGACCTTGAAGGCGATGTGCTGCACCCAGTCAGGGGTGTTGGTATCGCGCCCCATCGCCGGTGCGTTGGGCAGCTCGAAGAAAGCCAGTACGTTGCCGCCGCCGGCGTCGAGGAACACGTGCATGTACGGGTCGGGTGCCTTGGTGCTGGGCACTTGGTTCTCGGCGATGGCCAGTACGAAGTCCATGTTCAGGTGCTTCACGTACCAGTTCACGGTTTCCTTGGCGTCCTTGCAGCGGTAGGCCACATGGTGGATGCGTTCGATCTTCATGGGGGGCTCCTTGGAACTTCAGTCCAGCTTGATATTGGCTTCACGCACGACCTTGGCCCAGCGTGCGCGCTCGGCGCGGGCGTAGTCGGTCATCTGTTGCGGCGTGCCCGGCAGCGGCTCCAGCGCCATGGTCTGGAAGCGGGCCTTGACCGGCGTCGAGTTGAGCGCGGCCACCAGGGCCTTGTTCAGCTTGGTGACCACGTCGGCCGGAGTGCCGGCCGGCACCACCAGGCCCTGCCAGGCGTGGGCTTCCACGTCCTTCAGGCCCTGCTCGTCGAAGGTGGCGATGTCGGCCATGGTGGCAACGCGCTGCTTGCTGGCCACGCCGATGGCGCGCAGGCGGCCGTTGGCGATGTACTGCAGCACGCTGGCGCTGTCCATGAAGCCGATCGGGATCTGGCCGCCCACCAGGTCCTGCACGGCGGGTGCGGCGCCGCGGTAGGGGACATGCTGCAGTTTCAGGCCGGATTTCTGGCGGAACAGTTCGCCGGCAAGGTGGTGCGGGCTGCCGGTGCCGGCGGAGGCAAAGGGAATCGGGTCAGTCTTGGTCTTGGCCCAGGCCAGGAACTCCTTCAGGTTCTTGGCCGGCACGGTGGGGTTGACCACCAGCAGCATTGGAAAGCGCGCCAGCAGGCCCACCATCTGAAAGTCGCCGTCCGGGTTGTAGGGCAGCTTGGAGAACAGCGAGGGGTTGGCCGCCAGCGTGGCGAAGTCGGCCGTCAGCATGATGTTGCCGTAGTCCTTGGACTTGGCCACGTAGTCGGCGGCAATGTTGGTGGCCGCGCCGGGCTTGTTCGTGACGACGATGCTGCGGCCCCCCAGCTCGGCGCTCATGGCGACGGCCACGCTGCGCGCCACATAGTCGGAGCCGCCGCCGGCGGCGTAGCCGAGCACCCATTCGATGGGCTTGTCCGGCTGCGCCTGGGCGGCCAGCGGCAGCAGGGCGGCGGCCGCGGTCGCGAGCATCAGTCGGCGGATGGTGCGGTTCTTCATGGTTGTCTCCTTGTGTAGAAATGGTGGTGAGGGTAGCGGGTCGAGCTCAGCCTTCGAGCGTTTCCCACATCTGGCGGTCGCGCTCGGCGGTCCAGACGCGCGGGTCGGCGTATTGCGTGGCCTCGTCGTAGGCACGCGTCACGTCGAAGGGCATGCAGTGGTCGAAGATGACCCAGTGGCCGTACTTCGGCTTGAGCTTTTCGTAGGTCTCGCGGTAGACCGCCTTCAGGTCGCGGCCGGCGGCGGCGCCGGCCTGCACGCTGGCGTAGAGGTCGCTGACGAAGCTGCGTGTCATCTCCAGGCCCTGGGCCACCTGGGCCTCGCCGCGCAGGGCGGCACCGCGACCGGGCACCAGTGCCTGCGGCTTCAGCGCCGCGATGTTGCGCAGCGTCTGCGGCCAGTCCTGGAAGTAGGCGTCGCCGGCATAGGGCGTGGCGTCGAATTCCACCAGGTCACCCGACAGCAGTACCTTTTCCTGCGGCAGCCAGATCACGGTGTCGCCCTTGGTGTGGCCGCGGCCGAGCTGCAGCAACTGCACTTCCAGCTTGCCCAGCCAGAGCGTCATCTTGCCGCTGAAGGTCATGGTCGGCCAGGTCAGGCCGGCCGGCACCGTCTCGACATTGCGGAACAGGCGCGGGAAGCGGCCGATCTCGCTCGCCTTGTCGGCCTCGCCGCGCTCCACGATCAGGTCGTAGGTGTCCTGGCTGGCAATGATCTGTTGCGGCTGGTAGGCGCTGGCGCCCAGCACGCGCACCGCGTGGTAATGCGTCAGCACCACGTACTTGATCGGCTTGTCCGTCACGGTGCGGATGTGACGGATCACGTCGGCCGCCATGGCCGGCGTGGCCTGGGTGTCGGCCACCAGCACGGCGTCGTCGCCGATGATGATGCCGGTGTTGGGGTCGCCCTCGGCGGTGTAGGCCCAGGCGTGCTCGGACAGCTGGACGAAGCTGACTTTCTTCTCTTCCAGGTCGGCCTGGCTGGCAAAGGTCTTGGTGTTCATGGGGTGGGGTACTTCAGGTTCTGCAAGTTCAAAAAGGTTATTCGGCGTCCGGTTGGTTGGCCGGCAGGGCGGCGGCGAAGGCCGGGTGGGCTTCGCAGGCCGCGGCGATGCGCTGGAGGGTCGGCAAGGCATCCAGCGGGCACTGGTAGCGGCGTGCGTTGAACACCTGCGGCAGCAGGCAGCAATCGGCCAGGCCGGGCGTGTCGCCGTGGCAGAAGCGGCCGGTCTGCGGGTGGCGGGCCAGCAGCTGCTCCACGGCCGCAAGGCCCAGGCCGACCCAGTGGCGGTACCAGGCGTCCACCTCGTCTTGCGTGTGACCCAACGGGCCCTTGAGGTACTGCAGCACGCGCAGGTTGTTGAGCGGGTGGATGTCGCAGGCGATGGCCTGCGCGAGGGCGCGCACGCGGGCGCGCTCGGCCGGCGTGGCCGGCAGCAACGCCGGTTGCGGGTGGACTTCTTCCAGGTATTCGATGATGGCCAGCGATTGCGTCAGCACCAGCGGCCCGTCCTGCAGTACCGGCACCACGCCCATCGGGTTGAGGGCACGGTAGGTCTCGCGGTGCTGTTCACCGCCGTCGCGCAACAGGTGCACTGGCACCGCCTCGTACGGCAGGCCCTTGAGGTTGAGCGCGATACGCACGCGGAAGGCGGCGGAACTGCGGAAATAAGTGTGGAGCTTCATGGACATCCGGTGGAGGAAGGCGCATTACAGCCCCGCGTCATTTATCATGCAAACGGTTTTTACAGATATATCCATCGGAAATCCTGATGAATGTCACCCTCAAGCAGCTGCGCGCCTTCGTGGCGGTGGCACGCACCGGCAGCTTCACGCTGGCGGCCGAGCGCCTGTTCCTCACCCAGTCGGCGCTGAGCGGGCAGATCAAGGAGCTGGAGCAGGCGCTGGGGCTGCGCCTGTTCGACCGCAGCACGCGTCGCCTCAACCTGTCCGAGGTCGGGCGCGGCCTGTGCCCGCTGGTGGAGAAGATCCTCAACGACCTGGACAACGCGCTGACGCAGGTGGCCGACCTCAAGGCACTCAAGGGCGGCGTTGTCAGCATTGCCGCGCCGCAGTTGCTGGCCTCCACCCTGTTGCCGGAGGTGATTGCCGCCTACGGCCGCCA
>CALRMF020000294.1:0-3625 GCA_943369035.1 Curvibacter sp. AEP1-3 | reverse complement strand
TCACGTTGAAGGCATCGTTGACGCGCTCGATCGGCGTGTCACCGCTGACACGGTAGGTTCGGTCGGCCAGGCCGAAGATGTCGCCCTCGTCTTCAGCTATGTCGAACTCGTCCTCGATTTCGCCCACGATCTGTTCCAGCACGTCCTCGATGGTGATGAGGCCGGCCGTGCGGCCGAACTCGTCGATGACGATGGCCAGGTGGTTGCGGTTGCCGCGGAAATCGCGCAGCAGGTCGTTGAGGCCCTTGCTTTCGGGGATGAACACCGCCGGGCGCAGCAGGGCGCGGATGTTGAGTTCAGGGGCGCGCTGCAGCTTGAGCAGGTCCTTCGCCATCAGGATGCCGATGATGTTCTCGCGTTCCCCCTCGAAGACCGGAAAACGAGAGTGGCCCGTGTCGATCACCAGATGCAGCAACTCGTCGTAGGGTGCGTCGATGTCGATCAGGTCCATGCGGGTGGCCGGCACCATGGCATCGCCGGCCGTCATGTCGGCCATGCGGATCACGCCCTCAAGCATGACGCGGGATTCGGTGCCGATGACGTTGTTGCCTTCGGCCTCGGCCAGGGTTTCGATCAGCTCGGCGGTGGAGTCCGGGCCTGGGCGGATGAACTCGACCAGCTTCTGGATGAAGGTGCGCTTGTCTTCCTTCTCAGGAAGCCGCGCAGGATGAGGGTCTGACACAGACGACGGCGCAGGATATGCGTTTGTTGCGATCCCCTAAGGATAGCGGATTGCCAAGACCGCCCTGTGACACGCGGGCGAGGCGCCTCAGGGAGCGGACTTATGCCGCGCGTCCTGCACCCCGCGCCGTACTTCCTGCAGATTCTTCAGGAAATCCCAGAACTGCTTGGCCTGGACCTTGAGCCGGTAGTTGGTCTGGGCCAACCGCTCCTCGATCATCTCGGTCACGCGCGTGTCAAACGTGGCGGGTGGCAGGCGCAGGTAGGCCTCACTCTCCGAACCGTCACGCTCCACAGTGGCGCCGGCGTTGCGCGCGATCTTCAGCATCGCCGTGTTTTCGCTCAGGGCATGGATGAACATCAGCTGCACGCCTTCGTTGCGGGCATGCATCACGGCGCGGTCGAACAGCTTGCCGCCGAACCCCCGTCCACGCGCGGACTTCGACACCGAGACGCCAAACTCGGCGCAGGCGTCGAAATTGCGATCCACCGAGTGCGCCAGATGTGCCCAGGCGATCAGTTCCAGGCGCCGGTTGTAGATGCCGAAGATGTCGTCGCGCTCAAAATCCAGGTGGTCGACGTAATTGCGGATCTGCTCGTCGTTGGCGGCATAGCCAAAGCGCAGGTAACGGTCGCGCTCGTCCAGTGCCAACAGATGGCGGGCAATCCGCTCGCGATGGCGCGGCCCCAGCTGGCGGATGGTCGCCACCCAGGGCGCCAGGCGCGACCCCTTCTCCTCCCGGAAGGGGAGGTCCAACTGGTCGCGACGTCCAGACGCTGAGGGGGGGGCATCCAATGGGTCAGCCATGGCAGGACTGTAAGGGCTTTTGAGCGTACCGCCAACGTTCGAGCATGCAGCCTGCCGTTGACGCCTGCGTGACAGATTTTGGCCACACCTAGGACAAGCCCGGTGGTGAGGATCGGCGCGCTGGGCTCCAATAGCGCTATGGAGCAAGTGATGGACAAATTCTGGCTGGAACATTACCCCGACGGGGTGCCGCACGATATCGACCCCGAACAGTACCGCTCGCTGGGACAACTGCTCGAGGAATCTTTCCGCAAGAACGCCAACCGGCCGTTCTCGGTCTGCATGGAACGCTGGATGAGCTACCGCCGGCTGGACGAGCTGTCGGCCTCGCTGGGCGCCTGGCTGCAGCGCCTGGGGCTCGAGCCCGATGCGCGGGTAGCCATCATGCTGCCCAACATCCCGCAGTTTGCGGTCACGATGGCGGCCATCCTGCGCGCCGGCTACACCTGCGTCAACGTCAATCCGCTCTACACCGCGCGCGAGCTGGAGCATCAACTCAAGGACTCGGGCGCCACCGCCATCGTGGTGCTGGAAAACTTCGCCCACACACTGGAAGAAGTGATCGACAACACCCAGGTCAAGCACGTCGTGGTCGCCGCCATGGGCGACCTGCTCGGCCCCTGGTATGGACGGTGGATCACGTTTGCCGTGCGCCACCTGGCCAAGATGGTTCCGGCCTACCGCCTGCCGCTGGCCGAGGGGCGAACCGTGACGCCGTTCCGCAAGGCATTGGCAGAGGGCCATGCCCTGACGCTCAAGCCGGCCGCCAGCACGCTGGACTCGATTGCGTTTCTGCAATACACGGGCGGCACCACGGGCCTGAGCAAGGGCGCCGTGCTGACCCATCGCAACGTCGTGGCGGCCATCCTGCAGGCGGAGGCGTGGTTCTCGCCGGCGCTCAAGCGCATCGGCGATATCCGCAACACCAACAGCATTGCGGCACTGCCGCTGTACCACATCTTCGCCCTGACCCTGTGCTTCCTGGCGATACGCTGGGGGGCGCACATGACGCTGATCCCGAATCCACGCGACATCGGCAAGTTCGTCGAAGTACTCAAGCGCCGGCCGTTCCACCTGTTGCCCGCCGTCAACACCCTGTTCAACGCGCTGCTGCAGCACCCACAGTTCCGCACCATCGACTTCTCGCACCTCTGCCTGTCGCAGGCGGGGGGCATGGCAGCCTCCGAGGGCACGGCCAAGCACTGGTACGAGGTGACTGGCTGCCCCATGGTGGAAGGCTGGGGCATGAGCGAGACCTGCGCCATCGGCACCAACAACCCGGTGACATCCGATCGCTTCAGCGGCACCATTGGCCTGCCCCTGCCCGGCGTGGAGATCGCCATCAAGGATGATGCCGGCCACTCGCTTCCGCTGGGCGAATCCGGCGAAATCTGCATCCGGGGGCCGAATGTGATGACGGGCTACTACCGCCAGCCCGGCGAGACTGCCAACGCCTTCACCGCCGACGGCTTCATGCGCACCGGCGACATCGGCATCATGGATGCGCAAGGCTATACCCGGATCGTCGACCGCAAGAAGGACATGATCCTGGTCAGCGGCTTCAATGTCTTCCCCAGCGAGCTGGAAAACGTCATCTCGCTCTGCGACGGCGTCCTGGAATGTGCGGTCATCGGCGTGCCAGACCCCAAGCAGGGCGAGGCCATCAAGGTCTATGTGGTGCGCAGTGACCCGACGCTGAGTGAGGAAGACCTGGCCAAGTACTGCGCGCAGAACCTTACCGGCTACAAGCATCCGAAGTACATCGAGTTCCGCGACGAGCTGCCGAAGTCCAATGTCGGCAAGATCCTGCGTCGGGAACTCCGCTCCGGCAAGTGAGGGAAGACTGTCCCTGCGCAGCCCTACACTAGGGCGATGACTGCCCCTCTGCTCCCTGACGACATCCGCGTCTTTGAACGCGGATGGCTGTCATCAAACAACATCTTGCTGCTCTCGCCCGCGGGTAGCGCGCTCGTCGACAGTGGCTACGTCACCCATGTGGCTCAGACGCTGGCGCTGGTCGAGAGCGAACTGGGGGGCCACCCACTCACTCTGCTAGTCAACACCCACCTGCACAGCGACCACTGTGGCGGCAACGCGGCGCTGCAAGCGCGCTATCCCGCGTTGCACACGCTCATT
>CALRMF020000293.1:0-3625 GCA_943369035.1 Curvibacter sp. AEP1-3 | reverse complement strand
CCGCTGCGCTGCACCCGCACGGTGTGGAGGTGGGTCAGTGCGCGGCCCTGGGTGTGCTCGGCGTAGTCGAGCAAGGCACCCGCGGCGGCATGCGCCAGCGCGCAGTCCTGTGCCCCCCAACTGGCCAGGCTGGCGGCGCCGAGCAGCTCCAGCAGTTTGCGCTGGCCCAGGGCAGGGTCGAAGGCCCATTCGGGGCGCAGGCTCAGCGCGGTGCCGCCGGCGCGCAGGGCCTGCAGCCGCTGCTCGAAGTCCGGCGTGACACCGGCGCTGTAGAGCAGCTCGCCCGGCGCGATGCGGGCCAGCCACTCGTCCAGTTCATCGGGGCTGCATTCGGCCAGCTTGACCTCGCCCTGCGTGACACTGAGCCAGGCCAGGCCGCAGGCGTGGCGCGGGCCCTGGTGCACGGCCAGCAGCAGCGATTCGGACTTGTCGCTCAAGAGCGCGCTGTCGGTCAGCGTGCCGGGCGTGACCACCCGCACCACCTTGCGCTCCACCGGGCCCTTGCTGGCGCCCACCTCGCCCACCTGTTCGCAGATGGCGACCGATTCGCCGAGCTTGATGAGCCGCGCCAGGTAGGTTTCCACCGAGTGGAAAGGCACACCGGCCATGACCACCGGTTGTCCGCCCGACTGGCCGCGTTGGGTCAGGGTGATGTCGAGCAGGCGGGCCGCCTTTTCTGCGTCCTCGTAGAACAGCTCGTAGAAGTCGCCCATGCGGTAGAACACCAGCGTATGGGGGTACCCGGCCTTGAGGGCCAGGTACTGCTGCATCATGGGGGTGTGGGAGGCGAGATCGACCGGGGTGGGCATAGGCTGCCGAGTCTATCAACACCGGGTGCTGCTCCCGGGTGGGACAGCGGTGGGGGCGTGGCTTCGCCTGCCGCGCTGAATCGGTCTAGTGCCGGCCCACCGGGCCCCGCAGGCGCTGGACGTCGAGGTCGCTCACCGGTGCGGCCTGGTTGCCCCAGGCGCCGCGCACATAGCTCAGCAACTCCGCGATGTCGCGCTCACTGAGTTGCAGGGCATAGGGCGGCATGCCGAAGGGGCGTGGGTGCTCGGCCGTGCTCGGGGCGAAGCCTCCGTACAGCACCGACTGCAGCAGATTGGCCGGCGGGTTCTGCCGCACGGTGGGGTTGCTGGCTAGCGGCGGGTAGGCCCAGCTGCCGTCGCTGCCCCGGATGCCTTCGCCCTGTGCGCCGTGGCATTGCGCGCAGTGCTGTTCATAGAGCTTGGCGCCCGGGGCCCGGGCCAGATCGACCGCAGGCTCCGGAGGGCGGGCGTGGGCCTTGCGCTGGATGGGCAGCGACTTCAGGTAGGCCGCCACCGCTTGCAGATCGCGTTCTTGCCAGTGCTGTGTGCTGGCCTGCACGACTTCGGCCATGGGCCCCGTGACACGGTGGACGCCGCTGCGGCCGCTACGCAGTAGTGTCACGATGTCGGTCAGCGTGCGGTCCTGCACGCCCGCTTCGGTCGGGTCCAGCAGCGAGGGGGCGTACCAGTTCTGCACCGGGATCAGGCCGCCCGACAGGTCGAGCATGTCGCCGCTTCCGCCCAGCGCATTGCGTGGCATGTGGCAGGCGCTGCAGTGCGCCAGACCGTTGACCAGGTAGGCACCGCGACGCAGTTCGTCCGACGGCGTGGCGTCGGCACGAAGCGCCGGCGCTTCCTCGCCCGGCGTGAAGTAGAGCGCACGCCAGACCTTGAGCGCGGCCTGGGTGTTGACGGGCCAGCGCAGATCGTTGGGAGGTACGTTCGAGGGCGCCGGCGGCAGGCTCTGGAAGTACACGTAGAGCGCGTCGCTGTCTTCCCGGCTGATGTGGGTGGTGTTGGGGTAGGGGAAGACCGGGGTCAGCAGCCGGCCGTCGCGCGACTGGCCATGGTGCATTGCGCGCCAGAAGTCCGCGGCGCTCCAGTCCTTCAGGCCGCTGGCATGCGGCGTCAGGTTGCTGCTGAAGACGGTGCCATAGGGGGTGACGATGCCCCGGCCGCCGGCATACGGCGTCTGGCCGCGCTGCGTATGGCACCCCATGCAGTTGCCCAGCACCGCGAGGTAGCGGCCACGCTCCACGGTGCTGCCATCGTGACGCGCGGGCGCGCTGTCAGCCACGGCAAGCGGACGGTTCGGCAGCAGGAGCCAGACGGCCACGGCCAACAGCAGGGCGGGCACCAGCAGCAGCGCCCCGCGGCGCAGGACGTGGGCTTTCATGACGGCCTCCCGGTGCGGGCGGGCGCCGCAGCCGGTGTGCGGGTGGGGGTGAGGCTGCCGCAGCGCAGCGGCGGCTGGATGGCGCTGGCCGCCACTGGGGCGGCCCGGGGTGGCACCGTCTGCGTGGCCAGCCACGCGCTGACAGCGGCCACGTCGCTGGCCGGCAATTGGCGCGCGATGTCGGCCATGCAGTCCGGCGCGTGAGCCCGGCGGCTGCCGTTCTGCCAGGCGCCGAGCTGGGCGTTGACGTAGTCCGGCGGCAGCCCCAGCAGGCCGGGCGTGGCGGGCAGCGCCCCCATGAGTTGGGGGCCGTGGCAGGCTGCGCAGGCGGGCACTTGGCGGGCACTGTCACCGCGCAGTGCGAGCTGCTCGCCGCGCTGCAACTGGGCGGCTGTCGCGCGGCTGGCCGGCGCAGGCGGATAGGGTGGGTGCTGCGCGGCGAAATGCTGCGCAATCTCCCAGAGGTAGGCGTCGCTCAGCGGGTCCACCATCGCGGCCATCAGGGCGTGGCGGCGCTGGCCGCTCTGGAAATGCTTGAGCTGGTTGTAGAGGTAGCCGGCGGGCTTGCCCGCGATGCGCGGGTAGTAGCCGTCGGGGCCGGCGCGGCCGTGTTCGCCGTGGCAGGTGGTGCAGGCCTGCACACGCTGGGCCAGACTGTCTTCGAAGCGGGGGACGGGGGGCGCGGCGGCAGCCAGGCCGCCCCAGAACAGGACGAGCACGCCGACGGCGTCCCGAAACGGGGTCACGGAGAGCATGGACTGATCATCGCACCATTTGGCTGATGCGAGAGAACGCGGGGCCTTGGCGGCGGAGCTGACGCGCGTGGGAGCGCAGGGGACTGGCTGACTCTGTGGCATCGGGGCAACTACGGGGGGCCAAGCGGGCTGAGACGGGGTGGCCATGGGGTAGGATGCGCGCTGCTTGGCATGAACACACCGCCCCTACACCACTCCAGGAGGAAGCGCAGCCGTCGCGAATGGCTGGCGTTGGTGTCGGTGCTGGTGCTGGCCGCCGGCCTGCTGGTGGCGATGCTGTGGCATGACCATCGCATCACCAGCGCCACCGAGCGTGACCGCCTGGAGGTGCAGGCGCGGGTGGTCGACGAATACCTGGAGCAGCTGCTGGGCGGCGTCAGCAATGCCCTGCAGGGCGTGCGTGACGACATGCCCAACTGGGTCGGCCCGGAATTCCAGGACCGTGCCGGCCGGCGTCTCAAGGCCCTGACCGATGCCATGCCGGGGGTCCGGTTCATGAGCATCGTCGATGCCAACGGCGTGATCCAGGCCAACAGCATCGAGGATCTGGTGGGCGAGGAGCGCAGCGAGCGCGAGTTCTTCCAGAGCGTGCCGGTGCGGCCCGAGGCGGACCGTCTCTACATTTCCGAGCCGTATCTGGGCAGCCGGGGCGTGACCAGCATCCT
>CALRMF020000292.1:0-3626 GCA_943369035.1 Curvibacter sp. AEP1-3 | reverse complement strand
ATGGGCTTCTGCTTCCTGGTGGTACTGATGGTCTCGGGCAGCATGAACCTGACCGACATCGTGATGGGGCAGGGCAAGGGCTACTTTGCCGACATGGGGCTGACCTTCCTGTCCTGGAACTGGCTGCCCCTGCTGCCGATCTTCATGGTCTACCTGATCTCCGGCGTGGCCGAGACCAACCGCCACCCCTTCGACGTGGTCGAGGGTGAGGCCGAGATCGTGGCCGGCCACATGGTCGAGTACTCGGGCATGGGCTTCGCCATCTTCTTCCTGGCCGAATACGCCAGCATGTGGCTGGTGTCCATCCTGGCCGTGATCATGTTCATGGGCGGCTGGATGGCGCCGATCGACAGCGCGCTGTTCAACTGGGTTCCGGGCTGGATCTGGCTGGGGCTGAAGACCTTCGTCGTGGTGTCGATGTTCATCTGGATCCGCGCCACCTTCCCGCGGTTCCGTTACGACCAGATCATGCGTCTGGGCTGGAAGATCTTCATTCCGGTCACCCTGGTGTGGCTGCTCATCGTCGGCATCTGGATGCAGACGCCGTGGAACATCTGGAATTAAGCGGGTCAAGACATGGCTGCCACTGCTACATCCAACACGACCTTTTCCTTCAAGGACTTCATCAAGAGCTTCATGCTGGTGGAGCTCTTCAAGGGCATGGCCCTGACCGGGCGCTACGCCTTCAGCCGCAAGGTGACGGTGCAGTTTCCGGAAGAGAAGACCCCGCTGTCGCCCCGCTTCCGCGGCCTGCACGCGCTGCGCCGCTATGAGAACGGCGAGGAGCGCTGCATTGCCTGCAAGCTGTGCGAGGCCGTCTGCCCGGCCATGGCGATCACCATCGAGTCCGACGTGCGAGCCGACGGCAGCCGTCGCACCACGCGCTATGACATCGACCTGACCAAGTGCATCTTCTGCGGCTTCTGCGAGGAGAGCTGCCCGGTCGACTCCATCGTCGAAACCCAGATCTTCGAGTACCACGGCGAAAAGCGCGGTGACCTGTACTTCACCAAGGAGATGCTGCTGGCCGTGGGCGACCGCTACGAGAATGAAATCGCTGCCGCCAAGGCGGCCGATGCCCCCTACCGCTGATACGCCGCTGAAAGCCCCGATCCATGGACGTCAAGACCGGTTTCTTCTATCTGTTCTCGGTGGTGCTGCTGTTTGCGGCCTTCCGGGTCATCACGGCGCGCAACCCGGTGCATGCCGTGCTCTTCCTCATGCTCTCGTTCTCGCAGGCGGCCGCCATCTGGCTGCTGCTCAAGGCCGAGTTCCTGGCCATTACGCTGGTGCTGGTGTACCTGGGCGCTGTGATGGTGCTGTTCCTGTTCGTGGTGATGATGCTGGACATCAAGATCGACGCGCTGCGCCAGGGTTTCTGGAAGCACTTCCCGTTGGCCGCCCTGCTGGGCGCCATCGTGGTGTTCGAGATGGCGGCGGTGCTCATGTCGGGCTTCCGCGTCAGCGAGTCCCCGCGCGTGGCCCAGGCCGTCGGGCAGGCCGCGGTGGAGGTCTCCAACTCCAAAGAGCTGGGCAAGCTGCTCTACACCCAGTACGTCTACCCGATTCAGGCCGCCGCCGTCATCTTGCTGGTGGCGATGATCGCCGCCATTGCGCTGACGCTGCGTTCGCGCAAGGACACCAAGACTATCGACCCGTCCGAGCAGGTGCGTGTGCGTGCCAGCCAGCGGCTGGAGATCGTCAAGCTCAACCCGACGCGTCCGGCGCCGGCCGCTGAAGCGGCGCCTGAGGAGAACAAGTCATGACTCTGACCCTGGGCCACTACCTGACGCTGGGCGCCATGCTGTTTGCGCTGGCAGTCGTCGGCATCTTCCTCAACCGCAAGAACCTGATCGTGCTGCTGATGGCCATCGAATTGATGCTGCTGGCTGTCAACATGAATTTTGTCGCGTTCTCGCACTACCTGGGCGACATGCACGGTCAGGTGTTCGTGTTCTTCATCCTGACCGTGGCAGCGGCGGAGTCGGCCATCGGCCTGGCCATCCTGGTGCTGCTGTTCCGCAACAAGTCCAGCATCAACGTGGACGAACTCAACGAGCTCAAGGGCTGAACCCGCCGGTCCATCAAGGTACTAGAAGATGAGTCAAACCCTGAATGCATCCACCCTGCTGGCCGTGCCGCTGGCGCCGCTGGTCGGCTCCGCGCTGGCCGGCATCCTCGGCACCAAGTTCGGTGGCAACTGGATCGGTCGCCGGCTGTCGCACTCGCTCACCATCCTCGGTGTGCTGGTGGCTTTCATCCTGTCGGCCATGACGCTCAAGAGCGTGGCCATGGACGGCGCCCGCTTCAACGAGACGCTCTACACTTGGATGGTGGTCGGCGGCCTGAAGATGGAGGTCGGCTTCATGGTCGACGGCCTGACCGCCATGATGATGTGTGTGGTGACCTTCGTGTCGCTGATGGTGCACATCTACACCATCGGCTACATGGAAGAGGACGAGGGCTACAACCGCTTCTTCGCCTACATCTCGCTGTTCACCTTCTCCATGCTCATGCTGGTCATGAGCAACAACCTGCTGCAGCTGTTCTTCGGCTGGGAAGCGGTGGGCCTGGTGTCCTACCTGCTGATCGGTTTCTGGTTCAACAAGCCGACCGCCATCTTTGCCAACATGAAGGCCTTCTTGGTCAACCGTGTCGGCGACTTCGGCTTCATCCTCGGCATTGGCCTGATTGCGGCCTACGCCGGTACCTTGAACTACACCGAGGTGTTCGCCAAGGCCGGCGAACTGGGGGCCATCGAGTTCCCCTGGTACATCCTGGGTCAGGACGCCATGCTGATCACCGTGATCTGCATCTGCCTTTTTATCGGCGCCATGGGCAAGTCGGCCCAGTTCCCGCTGCACGTCTGGCTGCCCGACTCGATGGAAGGTCCGACCCCGATCTCTGCCCTGATCCACGCCGCCACCATGGTGACGGCCGGCATCTTCATGGTGGCGCGCATGTCGCCGCTGTATGAACTGTCGGATACCGCACTGAGCTTCATCCTCGTCATCGGTTCCATCACCGCGCTGTTCATGGGCTTCCTGGGCATCATTCAGAACGACATCAAGCGCGTGGTGGCCTACTCCACGCTGTCGCAGCTAGGCTACATGACGGTGGCGCTGGGGGCCTCGGCCTACTCGGTGGCGGTGTTCCACCTCATGACGCACGCCTTCTTCAAGGCGTTGCTGTTCCTCGGCGCCGGTTCGGTCATCATGGGCATGCACCACAACCAGGACATCCGCTGGATGGGCGGCGTGCGCAAGTACATGCCCATCACCTGGATCACCTCGCTGCTGGGTTCGCTGGCCCTGATCGGCACGCCGCTGTTCGCCGGTTTCTACTCCAAGGACAGCATCATCGAGGCCGTGCATTTCAGCACGCTGTGGGGTGCCGGCTTTGCGAACTTCGCCGTGCTGGCTGGCGTGTTCGTGACGGCCTTCTACTCGTTCCGCATGTATTTCCTGGTCTTCCATGGCAAGGAGCGCTACGACCAAAACCCCGACGCGCATCACGACGACCATGGCCACGGCCACGACGAGCACCACGAGCCGCATGAATCGCCCTGGGTGGTGACGGTACCGCTGGTGCTGCTGGCCATTCCTTCGGTGGTGATCGGCTACCTG
>CALRMF020000291.1:0-3632 GCA_943369035.1 Curvibacter sp. AEP1-3 | reverse complement strand
ATGGTCAAAATTGACGGTCACTCTAGTATGAAGCCAGGGATATACAACAGAGAGGTGATGCCATGCATCACGACGATATCAGGCGGGCTGAACTGTTGCAGGAGTTGCCTTCGCTCCTGGCGACCGCGCAACAGCTCGGGCAAGGACTGGCGAACACCACGCACGGCGCCGTGTACCGCCATGCACGCGAACTCAACGAGTTGCTGCGTCAGGCACGCCTGACGCTGGACCAGCTTCGAACGGAAGCCGAACAGACAGCGCAGGGCGCGATGGCCGAGGAAGTGGTCATCCAGGAAACGCGGGTGTCCGTGCAGTTCATCCCACGGTTTTTCTGAGTCGCGGCGGGGCTACGGCGCCGCCCGACCCGGATCGCATGCGATCCATGGTCCAATTCGGGGTCGTTGCCACGCGACTGAACACCCGACTCCGATGAATTCCCGCGCCATCACCACCGACCGCTACAAGCTCTTTCCAAACCCGCGCAACCAGCACCGCGTCATCTTCGAGCACGAGGTCTTCGTACCCTATCCCTATGCCCTGATCGATCTGGACAGCATGGGACTGCAGGGCAAGACCAGCCTGTTTGCAGCCTGCCGCCTGTCGGACATGAAGCAGGGCCAGCTGGTGACCTTCGAGCAGGAAGCCGACGTTGCAACCTTCAACGCCCGGTTTACCCCGGATTGAGTCCATGAAACCGCAACGTAGCCAGGGTGGCTTGGTCTATTCCACCGACAGCGGGCGCATGTGCCCGGACTGCCGCCAGCCGCTGGCGCAGTGTCGATGCCGGCAAGCCCACCAGGCCGCGTGGTCGGTGGGCGACGGCGTCGTGCGCGTCTCGCGTGAAACCAAGGGTCGCGGCGGCAAGGCAGTCACTGTGGTCAAGGGCGTGCCGCTTGACGCCGCGGCACTGACCGAGCTGGGCAAGCAACTCAAGGCGGCCTGCGGCAGCGGCGGCACGGTGAAGGACGGAGTGATCGAGGTGCAGGGCGACCATGGCGACAAGCTGGTGGCGCTGCTGCAGGCGCGCGGCTACACCGTCAAGCGCGCCGGCGGGTGGGCCTGATGGCGACCAGGCCCTTCGATGCCGAACAGCTGCAACGGCTCGTGAGCACACCCATGCCCTACGGCAAGTACAAGGGCCGCCTGATTGCCGATCTGCCGGGCAACTACCTGAACTGGTTCGCGCGCGAGGGCTTTCCTCGTGGCGACCTGGGACGCCTGCTGGCGCTGATGCACGAGATCGACCACAACGGTCTGAGCGATCTGCTCAAACCCCTGCGCCCCTAGAATCCGCCCATGGCTCTCTTTGTCGACCCCAGTACCGTCACCCACGGCATCCAGCTGGCCGTGGCCCCCGTGTTCCTGCTGACGGCCGTCTCCGGCATGATCGGCGCCGTGGCAGGTCGGCTGGCACGCATCATTGACCGCGCACGGGTGCTGGAAGAGCGGCTCAAGGGCTCGGCCGACGCCGAGTTCGTGCGCGAGGCGCAGTGGGAGCTGGCCCGCCTGCGTACCCGCGGCCTGCTGGCCAACGGCACCATCGGCTCTCTCACGCTGTGCGCCTTCATGATCGGCCTGACCATCATCCTGCTGTTCCTGGGCGAGACCACGGCCTTCAAGGGCGAGAGCTGGGCCATCGTCACCTTCCTGTTCGGTGTGTTCTGCTTCATGCTGGCGCTCTCGTGCTTCCTGGCCGAGACGTGGATGGCCACGCGCATCCTGAATTTCGGCCGGCCCAAGTTCTGAGCCGGCGCGCTGCTCACGCCAACCCGCGGCATCGGCCGCAATCGCTCGTCTAGGTCGTCTGTCGCGCCAGGCGCTGGGCCAGTTCGCTCAGGGCCTGGTAGGCCACGCCCGCCGTGGCATCCCATTGCGCGACCGCCTGGCCCTGGCGCTGCACCAGCGCTGTGTCGCCGCGTGCGGCCGGGCCCGTGAGGGCACCGGCCGGGCCGAGGGCCAGCAGGTTGTCCACCGCGTTGCGCAGCAGGGTCTGGCGCAACTGCGGCAGCAGTTCCGGCGGTACGCCGCTGTCGTGCCACAACGCCTCGGCCTGGGCCTGCAGCACCGGCAGGAAGTTGGTGGCGAATACCGCAGCAGCGTGGTAGAGCACTTTCTTGTCTGCCGCCACGGTGAAGCCCTTTGCGCCGATGGCCGCCAGCAGCGGCTGCAGTTGCGCTAGCGCCGCCGCGTCGCCTTCTAGCCCGCAGGGGGTGCCGGCGAACTGCTGCAGCGCGTTGGTCGGGTCGGCGAAGCTGAGGATGCAATGCGCGCTGGCGGTTTGCCAGCCCGACGCCCGCAGGGCCTGCAGTTCACCGCTGGTCAACGCGCCGCTGGCGTGGAAGGCCAGGGCGGGCGGCTGCCGCTGGCTCGTGACCGCAGCGGCCAGGGCGCTGGCACTGGCGGCAATCTGCCGGTCCGGTACCGCCAGCAGCCAGAGGTCGGCGGGCCGCATGGCGGCCATGTTGGGCACCGCGCAGCCGTCACCGATGAAGTCCACCGCGTCTTGCGCACTGGCGATGGACGTGGTCAGCACGTCCTGCACCTGCAGCACGCCTCGCGTGTGCCAAAGCCGCCCAAGCGTGCGTCCAACACGGCCGGCACCGATCAGGTTGAGAGTGGGCAAGACGTTCATAGGCGACAAGGTTTCAACCTAGGGTACCCATGGAACTGGCTACGCCAGGCCACTGGGTGCGCCCCCCCTTGAGCGGGAGATGTGCAGCGTCTGGGGGGGGCTTCATAGAACACCGAACCAGCCGAGCACGGCGCCGGCCCCGAGCAGCCACAGCAGGTGCAGCCGGGTGCGCCAGACCACCAGGGTACTGACGGCGGTGGTCAGCCACAGCGGCCAGTCGCGCGCGGCATCGCCATGGGCGCTGGCCAGGATCCAGCCCGTGGCCACCAGCAGCGCGATGACGATGGGTGCCATACCCTGCTTGAAGGCGCGCACCGCGCGCAGCTCGCGGTTGGCGTGGCTCCAGCGGGAGGCCAGGAAGGTGAGTGCGGAGCTGGGCAGCATGATGCCGAGCATCGAGAGCAGCACACCCAGCAGGGCCCACCCCAGGCTGCCGGTGTTCAGGCCGACATGCCAGCCCAGCAAGGCGATGAACAGCACGTTGGGGCCGGGCGCGGCCTGGCCGATGGCGATCGAGGCGTTGAACTGGCTGTCGCTCAGCCAGCCATGCTCATCCACCAGGAAGCGGTGCATGTCGGGCGCGGTGGCAATCGCGCCGCCGACGGCCAGCAGCGACAGCGACAGGAAGTGGGTGAAGAGCTGGAACCAGTCCGCCCAGGCCAGCGGCAATGCGGTGCTCATGCGTCCAGTCTCCGGTAGGCCAGTACGCAGGCGCAGGTGCCCAGGCCCAGCAGCACATAGGCCAGCGGCCAACGCAACAGTGCCACGGCCGCAAAGCACAGCGCGCCCAGGCCGACGCAGATCGGCATGCCCAGGGCATTCTTCTTCAGGCCGGGAAAGAGCTTGAGGCCGGTGGCGACAATCAGGCCCGATGCCACCGCGCCCATGCCGCGCAGCGCGCCCACCACGCCGGGGTGGGCGGCGAACTGGGCATAGAGCAGGGCGAGCGCCAGCACGATGAGGAGTGGCGCCAGCAGCAACCCGGCCACGGCGGCCAGCG
>CALRMF020000290.1:0-3632 GCA_943369035.1 Curvibacter sp. AEP1-3 | reverse complement strand
AGATGGACACCCGGCCCGACACCGACGAGACGCAGGCGAAGTTTTCGGTGGTCGATGCGCGCACCGGCGAAGTCCTTGGCGAGCCCCGTTTCGACGAAGGTTTCATGCACCTGATGTACCGGCTGCACGTCGATCTGTTCGCCGGTCTGGCCGGCCGGCTGTTCCTCGGCTTCATGGGCCTGCTGCTGGTGGTCGCGCTGGTCAGTGGCGTCGTGCTGTACGCCCCTTTCATGCGCAAGCTCGATTTCGGCGACGTGCGTCGCAGCCGCTCGACCAGGCTGTGGTGGCTGGACATGCACAACATGCTGGGCATCGTCACCGTCACCTGGGCGTTGGTCGTGGGTGGAACCGGCGTCATCAACACCTGGGCAGACCTGATCCTGAAGGCCTGGCAGGCGGAACAGGTGGCCGCGCTGAAGACCGCCGGAGCCGGTGCCGCGCACGGCGGTAGCGCGGCGCCGCTGCAGTCGCTGGTCGACGCTGCACTGGCCGCCGAGCCGGGCATGGCCGTTGCCACCGTCGCCTTTCCCGGCACGCTGCTATCGACGCCGTCGCACTACGCCGTCTTCCTGCACGGCGACACGCCGCTCACTGCCAAGCTGTTGAAGGCCACGCTGGTCGACCCGGTCAGTGCGGCGGTGATCGAAACGAAGCCGCGCCCCTGGTACGCCACCGCGCTGCTGCTGTCGCAGCCGCTGCACTTCGGCGACTACGGCGGCCTGCCGCTCAAAATCCTGTGGGCGCTGCTCGACCTCGTCACCCTCGTCGTGCTGTGGAGCGGGCTCGTGCTGTGGTGGCGCAAGCACAGGCATGCCGCTGCGGCGCCTGCCAACGTCGCGCACGCCGCGACCACCGCGCGAGGTGGCGCATGAAGGGCGCGAAATCGAATGCCGCCATCTTCCGCTGGCCGCTGCTGATCGCCGTACTCACCGCCGCCGGCCTGCTGTCGGCCCTGGTCGGCGACGAAGCCTGGGACGCCTTGTCGTGGGCGCTGCTCGCGGTGCCGGTGGGGCTGTGCGGGTATTTCAGTTTCGCCAGGCGATGAGCTGAAGGCGTTGCGGGGGATGGCGGCGGATGCGGCGCCTCACTCGTCTATACGGCGCACTGTCAGGGTGAGGCCCTGCGTCTCGCGGTACGCACCAGATTGACTAAGGCGATCAGCAGGCAACCCAGCGCCGGCAGGCACCATACGAAGGCCGCATCGGTGTGCACGGTCTGCGTAGTCGCGTCGTAGTGGCGGCCGAGTTCGTTGAAGTCGATCCTGAGGTAACGCGAGTACCAGAGCCAGAAGAACGGCAGCGATGCCGCGAGCGGCAGAACGATCCCGGGGAACAGAATCCGTCGGGATCGCGGTCGGCTCATGGATGACATGGGGAAAATCGCGCGCATCGTCTGTTGGTGATGGCCGGCGCCGCTTCCGCTCACCACGGCGTTGAACGGATCAGTAATCCGGCGCCGACGAAGCTGCTCGACATCGTATCCTGCCAATCAGGCGAGAGCCGTCACAACCCGGTCGCCACGACGAGCGAAGCTTTGTCTGCGGATGGTCAAGTTCAGGCCACGGAAATGCAGCTCGCAGGCCGTCAGGATGCGGTCGCACACTGCATCGCGTGCGACCGCCATCGGGCGCTGCATCACCGGGCCACACGGAGCACGGACCAATTCGGACAAGGCGTTGGTGTCCAGCATCCGCATCGGCTGCGTTATCAGAAGTCCATCTGCCCTTGGGGCGGCAGATCCGCTATCTCGGATGGCAGCGCTTCGTCCATCGGCGGCCAAGTTGCCAGGAGGTCGGGCCGACGACGTTTGCGGGTGAGGGGGAGTATGAATCACACGTTGCCCTAAAGGCTGGGAAAACCGTGTTTTCCAGTTGTTGCTGCGCACCTATTGCGTGCACGGAAATCAGCCAGCCTGTTAGCTGTTGGTTGCCTCCTGCTCCAGCAGTTCCTCTATCGAGATAGCGACGATTTTGCTCATGGGTATCCCTGTTGCCTTGGAGACCTTCTCCATGAACCCCATGCTCAGGTCCGGGAAACGCGGGCTGATCGCCTCGCATTCCTTCTCAGCGTTTTGTGCGGTGGCCGAGGCCAATTCGTGTGCGAGCCGTGACCGTAGTATCTGGAAGAGCGGGATATCGCAGCTGATCCCTGGGCTGTCGGTCACTTGCCCGTTACCCCCGGCGGTAGCCAGTGGTTGCCGGCTCAGCGACTGATGGATAGCGACCAGTGCAAGCTCCTCTATTGACTTGTACCTACGCCCCCGTCCGGTTATCGATATCACCCTCTCCAGCGTGGTCGGGGTCAGCAGCGTTCGAACCTGTTTCTGCTTTTTCATATCGACGGCTCATCTAAACGGATTGAGTAAGTACAACGCATGAGGTGAATAACTAAAGGTGACTATTCGGGGCTAAAAAGTTGCCTGCGATTCTTATGGTGGTTACTAGACCATCCACTTTTAGCGGATAGGGGACGCAGAATTTGTCCGGTCAGTCGAAGCCTAGGTTGTGACTAGCGCGGACGCTGGCTGGAAGACGGAACGCCCAATCACGCGTGGCGGGCGGCGAGCACGACTGTACCGGTCATGGCCGGGTTGGTGCTGCCGGTCAATCCACCGACAGGTGGCTGAATCTTCAGCGCTGCTCCTTGGCCGTGAGCCAATTTTCGCTCATGAGGCCAGGTACCCTTTCGAACTCGCGGAGATTGTTCGTGACCAGAGTCAGGCCTTCGCTGCGCGCATGGGCGGCGATGTGAAGGTCGTTCAGGCCGATGGGCGTACCACGTGTTTCGAGCGTGGCGCGGATGCTGCCGAAATGCATGGCCGCTTTGGCGGTGTAGGGCAGCACTTCGAGGCGGCTGCAGAAGTCGTCCACCACCGCCATATTCCGCTGCGGATCGCTGCTTTTCTCCGCGCCGTGCGCCAGTTCCGCGAGCGTGATGGCCGAAATGGCCATGCGCCCGTGCTGCTGGTTGAACATCTCGCGCACTTCTGGCGGGCGGCGTTTGATGACGTAGATGACGATATTCGTATCGAGCAGATATCGCAGCATGAGATGGGCTTAGCAGGCTGGTGAGAAACCCCGCCCCCTGCTCGTGGCGTGGGTTTTGAGGCAGACTCCCGCCCCGAATCGTCTTCCTGTTTTTCCCGACTTCCCATGCGCGGCCAAGAGAATCTCCAGACGTCGATGTTCAGCTACGTGAGCCTGGAACAACGCGTGCCAAAGGACCACCCGCTGCGCACCCTGCGTGCGCTGGTCGACGGCATTCTCGCCAACATGAGTGCGCTGTTCGATGAGCGTTACTCGCACACCGGGCGCCCGTCGATTCCGCCCGAGCAGCTGCTGCGTGCGCTGCTCGTGCAGATCCTCTTCACGATCCGCAGCGAGCGTCAGCTCGTCGAGCAACTCGACTACAACCTGCTGTTCCGCTGGTTCGTTGGCCTGGGCATGGACGATGCGGTGTGGGACCGCACCGTCTTCAGCATCAATCGCGACCGTCTGCTCGATACCGACGTCGCACGTCAGTTCTTCCGTCGCGTACTGCATCTGGCCGAGTGGCAGGGCTTCGTGTCCGACGAGCACTTCAGCGTCGATGGCACGATGATCGAGGCCTGGGCCAGCCACAAGAGCTTCGTGC
>CALRMF020000289.1:0-3669 GCA_943369035.1 Curvibacter sp. AEP1-3 | reverse complement strand
TTCCCAACATCACCGTGGTGGACATGAGCACCACGCTGCTGCAGGTGCAGCGCGTGCTGGACCAAGTCATCCGCGCCGTGGAGTTCCTGTTCGGCTTCACGCTTGCCGCCGGCCTGGTGGTGCTGCTGGCCGCAGTGGGTGCCACGCGCGAGGAGCGCGCGCGAGAGTTCGCCATCATGCGTGCCGTGGGCGCCAGCGCCGCGCTGCTGCGCCAGGTGCAGCGTGCCGAGCTGGCGGGCGTCGGCCTGCTGGCCGGCTTCCTGGCCTCGCTGGTGGCGGTGGCGGTGGGCTGGGCGCTGGCGCGCTTCGTGTTCGAATTCGACTGGACGGTGTCGCTAGGCGTGCCGTTGGCCGGTGCCGCCGCTGGCGCCGTGCTGGCCCTGGCGGCCGGCTGGTGGGGTTTGCGTGACGTGCTGCGCCGCCCGGTGGTGGAAACGCTGCGCCGCGCCGCCGAATGATTGTTTGCTACAAATTTAATAGCTATCAGCGCTTGTCAGATAAGCGCTGGAAGCCAATTTGACCATGAATTCTGAAGAACAGACCCGCCCGTCCACCGCCTTCGAATGGCTCGGTGGCGAAGGCCAGGTGCAGGCGCTGGTGGACCGTTTCTACGATCTGATGGACCTGGAGCCGGGCTACAAGGAACTGCGTGCGGTGCACGGCAGTGACTTGGCCGACGCGAGGCAGAAACTGTTCTGGTTCCTCTGCGGCTGGCTCGGCGGCCCGAATCACTACATCGAGCGCTTTGGCCACCCGCGCCTGCGTGCACGCCACATGCCGTTCAAGATCGGCCTCGTCGAGCGTGACCAGTGGCTGGCCTGCATGGACCAGGCCATGGGCGAAGTGGGTGTGGATGAGGCGCTGCGCGCTAAGCTGCGCGAGGCGTTTTTCGGGACGGCGGATTGGATGAGGAATACGCCGGGGTAGCCGGAGGGGTTCACTGAGGTGACCAAATTTCCAGAGCACTGAACGTCTAGCTCTCAGGCTCCCGCAGTAGCGCAATGACTTTGGCGGCAAGGCTACTGAAGCGCATAACCCCCAAGCTGTCAAACCTTGACTCGGCGGGAGTCAAAAGACCAAGAGACAGAAGGCCACTGACATTCAATGCATCATTCGAGGCCCGGCTAAGGTTTAGAAGGCCATCTACGGTTTCGAAATCCGCAGCAGCATCCAGAATTTGTATGCCTTCATATTGAAACGTGCGAAGCAGGAAATCAGCTTCTTCAGTCGATATGTCTCGGATGATCCGAGAGAGCATTACTGCTTCCCGGCTTTGCATGCCCTCCAGTGTTAGCGAATTCTGAATGGCATTCCTTAGAAGCTTCAGTTTTTCGGCCTGCGTAGTCTGCAATACCGCCAGCACGGTTTCGTTGATGAGTTTGTATTGCTCGTCGCTAAGGTTCTCTATAGCTTGTGGTCGTTCGGCCAGCAGTTTCTGTATTGCATTCAGCTCGGCCTCTATTCGGCGCTGTTGCCGAGTTGCGGCCAAAGACGTAGCAAGAACCGGCAATAAAGGTGCGAGTGGGCCACCGGTAACAGCGGCAAGGGCCGTGAGCGCTGACTGAGTTAAGAGGTTTCCAGATACTCGTTCCAGAGTAGAGGGCTTGCGAGGATCTGCCATCAGTTCCCTCCGGGAATCTAAATACTCGCCGGTTGAAGTAAGACGAGCAGCGCCCCCGCGCCGCCCTCCGCCGGCTTGGCCTGCACAAAGGCCAGCACTTCCTTTTTCTGCACCAGCCAGCTGTGCACGCGGCTCTTGAGCACCGGGGTCTTGCCGGGGGAGCCCAGGCCCTTGCCGTGCACCACACGTACACAGCGGATGCCGTGCTTGTGCGCCTCGCGGATGAACTGGGCCAGCGCCTCGCGCGCTTCCTCGGTGCGCAGGCCGTGCAGGTCGAGCTGGCGCTGGATGGCCCAGTCGCCGCGGCGCAGCTTGCGCGTCACGTCGGGGCCGATGCCGGGGCGGCGAAAGCTCATGTGCTCGTCGGCATCGAGCAGGGTGCTGACGTCGAACTCGTCGCTGATGGCTTCGCTCAATACGGCTTGTTCGTCGCGCTGACGCTGTACCGGCACGGGCTTCGGTTTCTCGGTTTTCAGCGGCGCCTTGGCCGGCACCGCCAGTGGCTGCACCTTGCCGGCAGCTTTGAGGAACAGGTCCTTGTCCGCCACGTTCTGGCGTGCCAGCCGTTCGGCCTCGGCCTTGCGCTCTGCTTCCAGCTTGGCTTGCGCTTCGATGGCCTTCTTGACCTGCTTCAGGTCGGCCAGGGACTTGACGGTGACCATGCGGTGCGGTCCTAGATCAGACCCTGTTCGGCCATCGACAAGGCCTGGCCGGGCGCGACGATCACATGGTCCAGTACGCGCACATCCACCAGGGCCAGCGCGGCTTTGAGCGCCTGTGTCAGGGCCTCGTCGGCGCGCGACGGCTGCACCGTGCCGCTGGGATGGTTGTGCGCCAGCACCACGGCGGCAGCGTGGTGGTGCAGGGCGCGCAGCACCACTTCGCGCGGGTAGACGCTGGTTTGCGAGAGCGTGCCGCGGAACAGCTCCTCCAGCGCCAGCAGGCGGTGCTGGTTGTCCAGGAACAGCACGGCAAAGCATTCATGCTTTTTGGCCGCCAGATGTAGCTGCAGGTAGTGCTTGACGGTGTCCGGCGTGTCGAGCGCGGCGCGTTCGCGCAATTGCTCGGCCAGGGCACGGCGTGCCAGCTCCAGCACGGCCAGCAGTTCGGCGCGCTTGGCCGGCCCCAGGCCCTTGATGCGCTTCAGGTCGTCGGCCGTGGCGTGCAACAGGCCGGCCATGCCGCCGAAGCCGGTGCCTTCGTCCAGCAGCTCCTGCGCCAGCTGCAGCACGCCTTTGCCGGCCAGGCCGGTGCGCAGCAGCAGGGCCAGCAGTTCGGCGTCGCTCAAGGCGCCGGGGCCACGGGCCAGCAGCTTTTCGCGCGGGCGCGCGTCGGGGGGAAGGTCTTTGAGCGGCATGACGGACGTCAATGACGGGGCTTTTTACAATGGAGCCCAGTTTATCGGGACTTTCCATGACCTCCACCCTTCCGCGTGTGCAAGCCGGCTCCTTCCTGACCCTGCACTACCGCCTGGCCGGCCCGGCCGGCCACATCATCAACACCTTTGACGGCAAGCCCGCCACGCTGACCATCGGTACCGGAGAACTGGCGCCGGCGCTGGAAGAGGCGCTGATCGGGCTGGAGGAGGGCGTGCACACCACGTTGCAGCTGGCCGCCGGCGCCTATGGCGAGAAGAACCCGGCCATGCAGCAATGGCTGTCGCGCAAGGAGCTGCGCGAGCTGGGCGACCCGAACGAGCAATACGCCGTGGGTGACGTGGTGCATTTCCCCACGCCCGACCGCAAGGGGCAGTTCGGCGGCGTGGTGGTCCAGCTCGGTGAAGAGGCCGTGCTGTTCGACTTCAATCACCCGTTGGCCGGCCAGCCGGTGACGTTTGAAGTGCAGTTGCTGGGAGTGCTGTGATGCTGGACGAGATCATCCTTGCAGAACCGCGCGGTTTCTGCGCCGGTGTGGACCGCGCCATCGAGATTGTCGAGCGCGCGCTGCACAAGTTCGGCGCGCCGATCTACGTGCGCCACGAGATCGTGCACAACACCTATGTGGTGAACGACCTCAAGGCCAAGGGCGCGATCTTCATCGAGGAGCTG
>CALRMF020000288.1:0-3694 GCA_943369035.1 Curvibacter sp. AEP1-3 | reverse complement strand
CGAGGGCATGGGCCTGGGCCTGAGCCTGTGCCGCACCGTGGTCGAGCAACACGGGGGTTACCTGGGCTTCGAGGGCCAGGCGCCAAGGGGTACCATCTTCAGCTTTACCCTGCCGGTGAAAAAAGGCCCCTCGCCCGAGGCTGCGGTGGCGGCGGCGGTTTGAACCCGGCTGGTTCATTGTTTTCTTTTTCGACCTGACGAACCGACTCCATGGAACCCTCGCCCGACGCCACCGTTTTCATTGTGGATGACGACGCCGGTGTGCGCGACGCGCTGGCCTGGCTGCTGCGCTCGCGCCACCTGCTCAGCGAGGTGTTCGAAAGCGCCGAGCAGTTCGACGCCGCCCTGCGCTCGCGCCCGGCCCCCAACCACCCCTGCTGTCTGCTGCTCGATGTGCGCATGCCCGGCATGAGCGGGCTGGCGCTGTTCGACCAGTTGATCGAGCGTGGCCTGCAGGCGGCCATGCCGGTGATCTTCCTGACCGGCCATGCCGATGTGCCCACGGCGGTGGATGCGGTCAAGCGCGGGGCTTTCGATTTCTGCGAAAAGCCCTTCTCTGACAACGCCCTGGTCGACCGCATCGAGCAGGCCTTGCAGCGCTCGGCCGAGGTGCTGGCGCAGCATCGGCAGCACCGCGGTTTGCAGGTGCGTTTGACGGAGCTGACCGAGCGCGAGCGGGATGTGATGCGCCTCGTGGTCGAGGGGCTGCCGAACAAGCTGATTGCGGATCAGCTGGACATCAGTGTGCGGACGGTGGAGGTGCACCGGTCGCGGGTGTTTGACAAGATGAATGTCAAGTCGGCGGTTGAGTTGGCCAATTTGTTGCGGAGTTTGGGGTGATGTGGCTGTGCCACCGGACTGGGTCTGGTGGCGCCGCTGCGCTCTGTTCCTGCTGCTCTTCGTTTGAGGGCGGAGGCCGGGATTGCGCCCCGGCGGGCGCCTCACTTTCTTTGTCTCGCCAAAGAGGGTGAGGACAAAATAAAATATCCGTTGTGATCGCCAAAAGTTGGTGAGGAGCAAAGGACATGACTCAAGGACGGCCATTGGCGATAGGAGCTCAGCATGAGCCCTTGCTGCGCGAACTGGTGCGAACGCATCCAAATGCCACGATGAAGGAGTTGGCCCAGGCCTTGATTGCGGCTGGTGGCCCTCAGGTCAGCGTCGTCACCCTTCGAAAGGCGCTCAAGGGTGCCGGGCTTCAACGTATTGCACTGCAGAATCCGGCGCTGTTGTATGCAAAGTCGTCCGACCCTGCTCGGTATGGCTACACCAAAGTCCACCGCCGACGTGCCCCAGAGCACGGTAAATATCCCACCAGCCTGACGGATGCCGAGTGGGAACTCGTGGCTGATTTGTTCGAACTGCCCGAAGGCACTCGTGGACGTCCTGCTACACACGACAGACGCAGCATGGTGGATGCGTGCTGCTATGTTCTGCGGACAGGTTGCTCCTGGCGGATGCTGCCCACAGGAGATTTCCCGCCGTGGCCAGCCGTGCACAAGACGTTCCAGCGATGGGCAGCCAAAGGTCTGTTTGAACAGTTGCACGACCGCCTGCGCCAGCAATGGCGTATTCGCATTGAGCGCAGTGCCCAGCCAACGACAGCAGTCATCGATTCGCAGTCCACCCGTATTTCGCCGCAAGGCGGCGCTCAGGGGTACGACCCAGGCAAGAAAGTTAAGGGTCGCAAGCGCCACCTGGTGGTCGATACCTTGGGTCTGCTGTTGGCTGTGAGCATTACTGCAGCCAGCGTGCACGACAGTATTGCCGCCCCTGCGGTGGTGGCCCAGGCCTGTGCGAGGACGGGTTCGCTGCAAAGACTCTACGCAGACTCTGCCTATGCAGGCAGATGCGCTGAGACGGTTGCACACGACAGCGGTCTGCAGGTGCACATCGTGCGCAAACCACCCAAAGCTGGTCCTTGGAACGATGCGCAACAGCCGCTGTGGCCGAGCACAGAGCGCTTTCCTGTGCTGCCCATGCGCTGGGTTGTGGAGCGCACACACGCTTGGAACGAACGGTGGCGACGGTTGGTGATGCACCACGACCGCAGCACCGTTAGCGCTACAGCATGGGTCTGGCTGGCACAGGCCCGAATGCTCGCTAGTCGACTGACTCAAATCAGTTAATTTTGTCGACACCCTCTTTGGCGAAGCAAAGAAAGTGAGGCGGCCGCCGGGCCGCAATCCCGGCCTCCGACCTTCAACGAAGAGCAGAGCCATCAGAGCGCAGCGGCAACACAGAAGTCACGCCCAGTGGACAAGGCACATCATCCAGATGCAGCCCGCCTCATCCGCAGGATGAAAAGTTACCCCTTCTCACCCACAAAAATCTCCACCCGCCGATTCCGCGCCCGCCCATCCGCGGTGTCATTGCTGGCCACCGGCTGATGCGAACCCCGGCCCTCGACCATGAAGCGGTCGAAGGGCACGCCTCGGGCCACCAGGTAGTCGCGCGTGCTGGCGGCACGGTCTTGCGACAAGGGGTTGTTGACGGCATCGCTGCCGGTGCTGTCGGTGTGGCCCACGATGCGCACCTCGGCGCGCGGGTTGTTGCGCAGGCCCTCGGCAAAGCGGTCCAGGATGGGGCGCAGGTTGGGCTTGACCACGGCGCTGCCGGTGTCGAACGAGATGTCGCTCGGGATGTCCAGCTTGAGCTGGTTGTCTGCGGTCTGCACCACCGACACGCCCGTGCCTTGCGTGGCCTGCTCCATGGCGCGCTTCTGCTCGTCCATGTGGCGCGACCAGATGTAGGTGCCCAGGGCGCCGATGCCGGCCCCCACCACGGCCCCGGTGCCGGCGTTGCCGCCGGTGGCCGAGCTCAGCACCGCGCCGGCCAGGGCGCCGATGCCGGCGCCGGTGCCCGTGCGGCGCTGGTTCTCGCTCATGTCGGCACAGCCGCTCAGCAGGCCGACGGCCAGCACGGGGATCAGAATCAATGACGATGGGGTGTTCTTGCGCATGATGGGTTCTCTCCTGGATCCAGCAGACCGATGTCCGGCCAATCTACAGACCGCCCTGAAACGGACGGCGAACCTGCGTTGTAAGCGCAATTGCGGCACTGTGCCGTGCCCAAAGTGCTATTTTTCGTGTGGTTTTTCGGCTTCCACGCTCTCGGCACGCGCCGGTTCGCCACCGCGGCGGCCTGAAAACATGGTCCACCAGACAATCGCCACCAGCACCAGCAAGGCCAGCAGGGCTTCAAGCAAAATCAGACCCATGATGAAAAGACTCCTGTGGAAGGCGGTGATGGCCGTCATTGTAGGAATGCTGGCCTCGTGCGCGAGCCCACCCCCCAGCAGCCCGACGGCCCCCGCCACCCCCCCGGCCACGCCCGGCGAACCCGCGGCCCCCCTGCCGGGCTGGACGCTGAGCGAAGACGAGAGCCGCCCCCTGCCCCCACCGCGCGTGCAGGGCAACAGCCGCTGGGTGCCGGTGCGCTGGGCCGAGCTGCCCGGCCTGGGGCAAGACCCGCTGTTCGAGGCCTGGAACGCCTGGATCAAGAGCTGCGAGCGCCCCGGCCCGGTGTTTGCCCCGCTGTGCGGCGAGGTGCGCCAGCTCAGCATCGCCACGCCCGAAGAGCAGCTGGGCTGGCTGGTGCGCCGCCTGCAACCCTACCGGGTGGAGAGCCTGGACGGCCAGGCCGAGGGCCTGCTGACCAGCTACTACGAGCCCGTGATCCCGGCCAGCCGCCT
>CALRMF020000287.1:0-3711 GCA_943369035.1 Curvibacter sp. AEP1-3 | reverse complement strand
TCATCAGCAGAGCCAAGACCGAGAACAGCAGGCTGGGGGTGGACCAGAGGCGCCCGATGTCGCGCCAGTGCTGGGCCAAGAGCATGGCCACGGCCGGCATGGCCGGGATGACGTAGCGGGCTGATCGCTGGTCTGGCAGCAGGAAGACCAGCAGCCAGACCAGACTCCAGGCCAGCAGGATGGCGGTGTGCGCTGGCAGTGGCGCTCCGCGCAGCGCCGGCAGTCGTCTCAGGCCCAGCCAGCCCAGGCCGAGCACCGCCGTCGCCAACAGCCCGGCGTTGACGGCGTAGGCCAGCAATTGGGACCAGATGCTCGAGCCATCAAAGGCAAACGCGGCCTGCCACCAGCTGCGCGGATCACGAAACTTGGCCGCATTTTCGGCCACGATGAACTCCTGCCAGACACCTTGCGGATCCGGGTCCAGCACGAACCACAACGCAAACACCCCAAGGGCCAACGCGGCACTGAAGGCTGTCCGCAAGGTGTGGCGCAGCAATAGGCGCCAACTGAGACGGGCTTCACTCAGCACCAGGGCCGCCCACCAGGCGGCGGCGGACGGCGCAATGAGCGCAAACGACTTGTAGGCCAGGCCCAGGCCCAGCGCCAGTCCCAGCAAGGTGTGCGCGCCCCAGCCCGGGCCCTGCCCGGGCGAGCGCAGGCGCTGCCATAGCAGGGCGAACAGCGGCAGGCTCAGCCAGAAGGTTTCGGGCGCACTGGTGAGGTAGGGGCGACCGTAGCGGAAGGTGCTGAGGAAGGCCAGATAGACGCAGGCTGCGATCAGGCTTTCGCGCCAGCGTTGCGTGACGAGGCGCACGCTCCAAGCCACGGCCGCTGCCAGCAACAGGGTGTAGAGCAGGCTGGGCGTGCGCAGCGCAGCCAGCGTCCAGTGCTTGCCCCAGTCGCCGGCCACCATGGCTTGCCAGAACAGCAATGGTGGCTTGGTGTTGCGCGTGTCGGCCAGCTCCGAGGCGAGTGGCAACCAGTGACCTGTCTCGGCCGTTTCGCGCGCGATGTGAACGTAGACCAGCTCATCACCGTTGGTTGGAACGTACTGGCCACCGAGGCCCTGGACATAGACCGCCACGGCCAGAAACAGCAGCAACAGCCAGAAACCGGTAGGGGCGTCAGCGTCGGAGGAGGACGAAAAGGAGCCGGGGGCGCGCATGAAATTCTCGATGCCGGGCCACGCCGGCGCTGCCCGGCATTATGGCTGGAGCATCAGCGCTTGTGGCGGAAGGTCCAGCGGTCGTTGGCGATGAAGTTGCTGATGCTGGCGATGACGATGGCGCTGACGTTGGCCAGCAGGTAGTGCAAGCCCATGTGGGTGAGCCACAGGGTAAGTGCGTACTGCAGCAGGATGCCCAGCCACGAGGCGGTGGCGTACTGGCCCAACTGGGCCAGCAGGCCACGTTTGCTCAAGCGCTCGCCTTCCTGCACCGCAGTGGCGTGCAGGCGGTCGGACCAGGTCCAAAGCCGGTTCCAGGTGAAGTTGTTGACGGTGGCGATTGCAATCGCCAGCGCGAGTGAGAAGTAGGGCTTGCTGCCCGCCGGCTCAATGGCCCGGAACAAGAACTCGTGTGCCACGTAGAGCACAGCCACATTGACCACCGTGCCGCTGGCACCGACGATGCCGAAGCGCACGTAGCGGAAGCCGTGCAGCCAGTCGATCAGCTGCCAGAGACGATCCCGTAGCGAAGGTGAATTCATGCAGTAGCGGCTTGTTCGCGCAGGGCCCGCAGCGCATCGGCCAGGACCGGGTCGGGGGCGATGCGCTTGAGGCACTGGTTGTCGCCGTCGCAGAAGGTCAGGCGGTGGTTGTAGGCCGACAGGCAGGGCGAGCAGGCGATGCCGGACTCGTACACCGTGGCTCTCGGGCCGACACCGGGCAGTGGGCCATAGAGCCGGCCGGTTTCGGGGCCGAAGAACATCAGCACGCGGATGGGTGTGAGGCTGGCGAAGTGGCCCGGCCCGCCGTCGTTGGTCAGAAGCAGGTCGCTGGCATGGAACAGCATCAGGAGCTCGCGCAGGCTGCGGGTGTAGCCGGTGAGCGCGATGCACCGTTCGCTGCCCACCTGGGCGCGGATCTCGTTGGCCAACGCGGTGTCGTCCTTCAAGCCGATGAAGCCCACGGCATGGCCCGCGTCGCACAGTCCCTTGGCCACGCGGGCGTAGTGGGTGGCCGGCCAGGCGCGCTCGGGCAGGATGCCGCCACCGGGGTACATAAGGGCAAGCTTGCGGCCGGCCAGCACCGGGTGGTCGGCCAGCACTTGCGCGCGGTAGGCGGCCAGTTCCTCCGCGGTGAACGGGACCGACAGGCCGGTCTCGGTGGGCAGATCGCGAATGGGCGCGGCCTTGTGGCGCGGCATGCTGCTGCCCTCGAGTGCATCGACCAGCGAGAGGAACTGCTGGCTGATGTGCTGGTAGGGGTTGTAGGGAATCGCGCAGTTGATGTAGCTGCCGCGGTACAGGCCTTCCTGCGTGTGCGGCGTGAAGCCGGCGCGGCGCGGCGCGCCGGTGAGATAACACAGCAGGCTGCTGACGCGCGAGAACAGCTCACAGTCGATCACGGCATCCAGCGGCAGGCGCCGCATGGCGACACTGACGCGCCAGATGTCGCGTGCCAGCCTGACCGGCGAGCTGTCGTCCAGGCCGTGGAAGTTGGCGTCTTCCGTCAGGCGCAGCATGCGCGCGACTTCCTGGTTTTTCTTCAGTTGCAGTACGTGCAGCGTGGCGCCGGGGTAGCGCTCGCGCAGGGCCTTGAACATCGGACCCGCGAGCACGATGCTGCCCATCTCGGACAACAGGATGACGAGGATATGGCGCGGCGCCCGGGCCCGGTCGACCCGGGGCGCGCGCGTGCCGAGCAGGCGCGCCCACAAGGAGACCGCGGAACACAGGAGCTGGCCGACCCAGCGATCAATCCAGCGTTGTGTCTGCAGCTTCATGCGGACGCTTTCTGCCTGCCTTACTTCAAGCCGGCGGCAGCGCGCAATGCGGCAGCCTTGTCGGTGCGTTCCCAGGTGAACTCGGGTTCTTCGCGGCCGAAATGGCCGTAGGCCGCGGTCTTCTCGTAGATCGGGCGCAGCAGGTCCAGCATCTGGATGATGCCCTTCGGACGCAGGTCGAAGTGCTCGGCCACCAGGGCGGCGATCTTTTCGTCGGAGATGACGCCGGTGCCATGGGTGTTGACCGTGATGTTCATCGGCTTGGCCACGCCGATGGCGTAGGCGACCTGCACCTGGCACTTCTTGGCCAAACCGGCGGCCACCACGTTCTTGGCCACATAGCGGGTGGCGTAGGCGGCCGAGCGGTCGACCTTGGACGGGTCCTTGCCCGAGAAGGCGCCGCCGCCGTGCGGGCAGGCACCGCCGTAGGTGTCGACGATGATCTTGCGGCCGGTCAGACCGCAGTCACCCTGCGGGCCGCCGATGACAAAGCGGCCGGTCGGGTTGACCAGGTAGCGCGTGTCTTTGATCCATTCCTTGGGCAGCACCGGCTTGATGATCTCCTCAATCACCGCCTCGTAGAAGCTGGCCTTGAGCTTGGTCTGGGTTTCACTCTGGTCGGGGCTGTGCTGGGTGGAGAGCACCACAGTATCGATGCTGTGCGGCTTGCCGTCGACGTAGCGCATGGTGACTTGGCTCTTGGCGTCCGGGCGCAGGAAGGGCAGGCGGCCGTCGCGGCGCAACTGGGCCTGGCGTTCAACCAGGC
>CALRMF020000286.1:0-3725 GCA_943369035.1 Curvibacter sp. AEP1-3 | reverse complement strand
CATGCAAGACACCCCCCCTACTTCCTGCGCTGCCTGCCCGGCCGCAGATGCGGCCGAGGGCCCGGCACAACTGGCGCTGCGCCGTGTACTGATCGACACCTACCACGAGAACGTGGCCTACATGCACCGAGACTGCGAGGTCTACCGTGCCGAGGGCTTCAAGGCCCTGTCCAAGGTGGAAATCCATGCCAACGGCCGCAGTGTGCTGGCCTCGCTGAACGTGGTGGATGACGAGTCCATCGTCGCCTGCGGCCAGCTCGGGCTGTCGAAGGCCGCGTTCGCCCAGATCGGCGTCGCCGAAGGTCATCTGGTCAGCGTTGCGCAGGCCGAACCACCCGAGTCGATCGGCGCCTTGCACCGCAAGCTGGCCGGCGAGCGGCTGGACCTGGACGACTTTCGCGCCATCGTGCGCGACGTCACCGAACACCACTACTCGAAGATCGAATTGACGGCCTTCGTCGTCGCAACCAACCGTGACGAGCTCGACCGCGAGGAGGTCTACTACCTGACCCAGGCCATGATCGAAGCCGGTCGCCGGCTCGATTGGCACGAGCAACCCGTGGTCGACAAGCACTGCATCGGCGGCATCCCCGGCAACCGCACGTCGATGCTGGTGGTGCCCATCGTCGCGGCGCACGGCATGCTGTGCCCCAAGACCTCCTCGCGCGCCATCACCTCGCCGGCCGGTACGGCCGACACCATGGAGGTGCTGGCCAATGTCGAGCTGCCGATCGAACAGTTGCAGGACATCGTGCGCCGGCACCGGGGCTGCCTGGCCTGGGGCGGCACCGCCCACCTGTCACCCGCCGACGACGTGCTGATCTCGGTCGAGCGGCCGCTCTCGCTCGACTCGCCGGCGCAGATGGTGGCCTCCATCCTGTCGAAGAAGATCGCCGCCGGCTCCACCCATCTGGTGCTCGACATTCCCATCGGCCCCACCGCCAAGGTGCGCTCCATGCCGGAGGCCCAGCGGCTGCGCCGCCTGTTCGAGTACGTGGCCAAACGCATGAAGCTCTCGCTCGATGTCGTCATCACCGACGGCCGCCAGCCGGTGGGCTTCGGCATCGGCCCGATGCTGGAAGCACGCGATGTGATGCGGGTACTGGAGAACGATCCGCGCGCCCCGATGGACCTGCGGCAGAAGGCCCTGCGCCTGGCCGGTCGGTTGATCGAGTCCAGCCCCGATGTGCGCGGCGGTGACGGGTTTGCGATTGCGCGCGACATCCTCGACTCGGGCCGTGCCGCCGCCAAGATGAACGACCTCATCCAGGCCCAGGGCAGCAAGGCCTTCGACCACAACCACCCTGAGCTGGGCCCATTGACGTTCGAAATTCGCGCCCCCCAAACCGGCGTGGTCTGCGGCATCGACAACCTGCAGCTGGCGCGCATTGCCCGCTTTGCCGGCGCCCCCAAGGTCAAGAACGCCGGTGTCGACCTGCTGCGCAAGCTCGGGGAGGAAGTGCAGGCCGGCGAGGCCCTGTACCGCGTGCACGCCAGTTTCCCGGCTGATCTCGAGTTCGCCCGCCAGGCCTGCCAGAAATCCATCGGCTACAGCATCGGCCGGTCGGAAGATGTGCCGCTGGTCTTTGTGGAGTTCTGATGGCCCAGCCTGCCCTGCTGCTGCACTTCGACGACGAACTGCCCAGCGCCCAACGGATTGCCACGCACGCCGACCTGTCCCTGGGGCTGATCGAACGCCACCGCTTTCCCGACGGTGAACTCAAGCTGCGCCTGCCCGCCACCTTGCCGGAGCGTGTGGTGTTGCTGCGCACGCTCGACCACCCGAACGAGAAGCTGGTCGAACTGCTGCTGGCCGCTCGCACCGCGCGCGCTCTCGGGGCCCGGCATCTCACGCTGGTCACCCCCTACCTGGCCTACATGCGGCAGGACATCGCCTTCACCCCCGGCGAGGCCGTCAGCCAGCGCATCGTCGGCCGTTTCCTGGCTGAGCTGTTCGATGCCGTCATCACAGTGGACCCGCACCTGCACCGCGTCGCCACGCTGCAGGAGGCGGTGCCGGTGCCGCAGGCCATGGTGCTCAGCGGCGCTCCGCTGCTGGCCGACCTGATTGCGCAGCAGCGGCCACAGGCGCTGCTGGTAGGGCCGGACGAGGAGTCGGCGCAATGGGTGGCGCAAGCCGCCGCACGCCACGGCTTTGACCATGCGGTGTGCCGCAAGGTACGCCACGGTGACCGCGCCGTCAGCATCGAACTGCCGGCCATCGATTTCCGTGAACGCGCCGTGGTGCTGCTCGACGATGTCGCCAGCAGCGGCCACACCCTGGCGCAAGCCGCACGGCTGCTGCTGGCGGCCGGCGCCGCCTCGGTGGACGTGGCGGTCACGCATGCCCTGCTGGCCGGCGACGCGCTGCCGCTGCTGCACGCGGCCGGCATCGGCCACGTCTGGAGCACCGACTGCATCACCCACCCCAGCAACGCCACGAGCATGGCGCCGGCCATCGCCGCGGCGCTGGCGTCGCTGACTCCCTGACACCCTGACACCCCTATGAAAACCCCGCACGATCTGAATGAACGCACCCTGGCCGATGCCTGGGCCGACCTGAAGGCCCATGCCGATGCCGGCCTGCCGCTGCAAGGCGATGCCTACCGCCTGGCCTTCGCCGACCCGGAATTCCTGCTGCGCCGCGAGACACGCGGCATCCGCTTCCAGCTGGAGATGCTCAAACCCGACCTCGACCAGCAGGCCCAGGGCGTGGCCAACACCATCGTGGTCTTCGGCAGCGCCCGCTTTGCCTCGCCGGATGCCGCCCAGGAACGGCTGGCACAAGCGCGCGCCGGCGGTGACGCCCAGGCCCTGGCACGTGCCGAGCGCGACGTGCGCAACGCCGGCCACTACGAGCAGGCCCGCCGCTTCGGCCGCCTGGTGGCGGAGCACAGCAGTCGCCTGCCGGAACACGAGCGTCTGTACATCTGCACCGGTGGTGGCCCCGGCATCATGGAAGCCGCCAACCGCGGCGCGCACGAGGCAGGCGCGCTCAACGTCGGCTTGAACATCGCGCTGCCGCACGAGCAGACGCACAACCCCTACATCTCGCCCAGCCTGTGCTTCAAGTTCCACTACTTCGCGCTGCGCAAGATGCACTTCATGATGCGTGCCAAGGCGTTGGTGGCCTTCCCCGGCGGCTTCGGGACGCTGGATGAACTGTTCGAGATCCTGACCCTGGTGCAGACGGGCAAGTCCGAGCCGGTGCCAGTGGTGCTGTTCGGCAGCAGCTTCTGGAAACGTCTGATCAATTTCGAGCTGCTGGTCGAGGAAGGCGTGATTGCCGCGACGGATCTCGACCTGTTCAGTTTCGTCGACACGCCGGAGGCGGCGTGGGAAGCGATCCAGTCGTTCTACCGACTGGAGAACGGGTCGACCTGAAGCGCCGCGAGACGTCTGAAGGCGGCCGCCCCTTACCCCGTCGAAGCACCGGACCCGCCCACGCCACGCCACTGCGCGGCGTCTAAGCGGCGTGAGACAGCGTCGGAGCCCTCAACGTCCAGGCGACACGGCTGCCGAGCCCGACCACCGCGCCCACGGTCCAGAACACCACCGATACGCCCACCACGGCACCGATGCTGCCGAACAGCATCGGCATCAGCACGCTGGAGCCGTTGAGTGACATCAGGCGCAGGCCCAGCGCCTCGCCATGGCGGTCCGCGGGCGTGATCTGGTGCAGGGTGCTCATGATCATGGGTTGCACCGAACCCAGTACCAGCCCC
>CALRMF020000285.1:0-3738 GCA_943369035.1 Curvibacter sp. AEP1-3 | reverse complement strand
CTGGCCGAGGCGCGACGGCGCTGGCGCGAGTCGCAGCAGCGCTCCAACGAGCCCGGCGGGCGCGAACTGCCCTCGCGCGAGGCGCTGACCCACATCCTGGAGCTGCTGCGCGGCGCGCTGTTCCCGATGCGCCTGGGCCCGCCCGACCTGCGCCAGGAGGGCGAGGATTTCTACGTGGGCCACACGCTGGACACGGTGCTGCAGTCGCTGCTCAGCCAGGTGCAGCTGGAGCTGCGCTACGCCCACAAGCACGAGCCCTCGGTCGACGCGGCCTCGCTGGAGCTGCGCGCCGAGCAGATCGTGCGCGACTTTGCCCACTCGCTGCCGCAGCTGCGCGAGCTGCTCGACAGCGATGTGCTGGCCGCCTACGCGGGCGACCCCGCGGCACGCAGCGTGGACGAGGTGCTGCTCTGCTACCCCGGCATCCAGGCCATGATCCACCACCGCGTGGCGCACCGCCTGTACGAGCTGGGCGTGCCCCTGTTGGCGCGCATCGTGGCCGAGCTGGCGCACAGCGAGACGGGCATCGACATCCACCCCGGCGCCCGCATCGGGCCCGGCTTCTTCATCGATCACGGCACCGGCGTGGTGATTGGCGAGACCGCGGTCATCGGCGAGCGCGTGCGCATCTACCAGGCCGTCACGCTGGGGGCCAAGAGCTTCCCCACCGATGAAGACGGCAACCCGCAAAAAGGCCTGCCACGCCACCCCATCGTCGAAGACGAGGTGGTGATCTACGCCGGCGCCACCGTGCTGGGCCGCGTCACCCTGGGCCGCGGCGCCACCGTGGGCGGCAATGTGTGGCTCACGCACGACCTGGCACCGGGCACCCACATCACCCAGGCGCGCTCGCAACATGCGCAATCGGGGGCCGAGGCATGAGCGCCAAGCTGCCCGAGCTGTTTGGCCTGGCCGTGCGCCAGCAACGCGAGCGCCTGGGCTGGTCGCAGGAGCGCCTGGCCGAAAGCGCCGACCTCAACCGCAGCTATGTGGGCGAGCTGGAGCGCGGCCAGGCCGTGCCCTCGCTGATCACGCTGGACAAGCTGGCCCGCGCACTGGGCCAGAGCCCCAGCAACCTGCTGGCCCAGACCGAACGCCTGTCGCAACAAAGGTTGATCAGCGGTCTTCGCTTGACGGCTATAGCCTGTTGAACGCCGCTCAAAGCCCCCAGACACTGCCTGCTGAGTTTTTTCCTCTTTTTCAACCACTGCGGAGTCTTCCATGTCGGAACATCAAAACGCCCAGGCAGCCCTCAGCGACAGCGCTGCACGGCAACTGGCCAATGCCACCAAGACCGTTCCGGTCCTCTCCACCATCAGCCCGCGTTGGCTGACGCACCTGCTGCAATGGGTGCCTGTCGAGGCCGGCATCTACCGCCTCAACAAGGTCAAGAACCCTGAAGACGTGCTGGTGGCCTGCGCCAAGCGCGACGAGTCCGAGCTGCCGCAGACCTTCGTCGACTACGAAGACGCGCCGCGCGAGTACTTCCTGAACGCGGTCTCGACCGTGCTCGACGTGCACACCCGCGTCAGCGACCTCTACAGCAGCCCGCACGACCAGATCAAGGAGCAGCTGCGCCTGACCATCGAGACGATCAAGGAAAAGCAGGAAAGCGAACTGATCAACAACCCCGACTACGGCCTGCTGGCCAATGTCGCGCCCTCGCAGATCGTCTACCCGCTGACCGGCGCCCCCACCCCGGACGACCTGGACGAGCTGATCACCAAGGTCTGGAAAGAGCCCGCCTTCTTCCTGACCCACCCGCTGGCCATCGCCGCCTTCGGCCGCGAATGCACCCGCCGCGGTGTGCCGCCCCCGACCGTGAGCCTGTTCGGCTCGCAGTTCCTGACCTGGCGCGGCATCCCGCTGATCCCCAGCGACAAGGTGCCGGTGGCCGACGGCAAGACCAAGATCCTGCTGCTGCGCGTGGGCGACAAGCGCCAGGGCGTGGTCGGCGTCTACCAGCCCGGCCTGGCCGGCGAACAGAGCCCGGGCCTGTCGGTGCGCTTCATGGGCATCAACCGCAGCGCCATCGCCAGCTACCTGATCAGCCTGTACTGCTCGCTGGTGGTGCAGTCGGATGACGCCCTGGCGGTTCTGGAAGACGTTGAGATCGGCAAGTTCCATGACTACCCTGACACCTACAAGTGAGCTCGCGCTGCCGGGCGGTTCGGCACCGCCGGGCCTGCCTGATGTGGCGACGCTGACGCGCCTGGCCGGCGAGTTCTTCTCGGCCCTGCCCGGCGGGCTGCCCAAGCCCACGCCGCCGCAGGCCCTGGGGGGCGTGCCGGCACCGGCCAATGTTCTGCCCGGCGGCACCTCCACCGGCCCGCTGACGCAGGGCCCGCAACTGCCCGGCACGCTGGCGCCGGGGGCCAATGTGGCGCCCAACAACCCGCAAAGCGTGTTGTCGCTGGGGGCTTCCACGCCCTCGCTGCAGCCGCATGCGGCCGCGCCCAACGGCCTGCCCGACACCGCTGTGGTGGCCGCCCCCGCGCTGGACAGCCGCTTCGGCGGCCAGGCCCTGGGCGTGCCCCAGGTGGCTGCCGCGCCCAGCGCCCAGCCGCACGCGACACCGTCCACGCCGTACTACTTCCTGGGCGAAGCCAGCGGCTACCCGAGCACCGGCGCGGCTGTGGCCGCCCCGCGGGATGACCGCGTGAGCGCCCAGTCCTTCGGCCTGCCCGGGGCCGACGAGCTGCGCGCCCTGCTGAGCAGCAAGAGCCCGGCGGGATCCCAGGCCGCCGCTCCTGCGGGCCCGGGCTCCAGCTACTACTTTGTGCCCAGCGCTGGCGACAGCGTGGCCAGCCCGAGCGCTGCCCTGCCCCACCAGCAGGCGGCACAACGGCCGGCAGGGCTGGACGTGAACGCGGTGCGCCGCGACTTCCCGATCCTGCAGGAGCGCGTCAATGGCAAGCAGCTGGTGTGGTTCGACAACGCCGCCACCACGCACAAGCCGCAGTCGGTGATCGACCGCCTGGCCTACTTCTACGCCCACGAGAACTCCAACATCCACCGGGCCGCGCACGAGCTGGCAGCCCGCGCCACCGATGCGTACGAAAGTGCGCGTGAAAAGGTGCGTGCCTTCATCGGCGCCCAGTCGGTGGACGAGGTGATCTTTGTGCGTGGCGCCACCGAGGCCATCAACCTGGTGGCCAAGACCTGGGGCGTGCAGAACGTGGGCGAAGGCGACGAGATCATCGTCTCCAACCTGGAGCACCACGCCAACATCGTGCCCTGGCAACAGCTGGCGGCGCAAAAAGGCGCACGCATCCGCGTGATCCCGGTGGACGACACCGGCCAGGTGCTGCTCGACGAGTACCGCAAGCTGCTCAACCCGCGCACCAGGATCGTGGCCGTGACCCAGGTCTCGAACGCACTGGGCACGGTGGTGCCAGTGCGCGAGATCGTGGCCATGGCCCATGCGGCCGGGGCCCGGGCCCTGGTGGACGGGGCCCAGTCGGTCAGCCACCTGCGCGTCAATGTGCAGGAGATCGGCGCCGATTTCTTTGTGTTCTCCGGGCACAAGATCTTCGGCCCCACCGGCATCGGCGTGGTCTATGGCCGGCGCGAGTTGCTCGACACCATGCCGCCCTGGCAAGGTGGCGGCAACATGATTGCCGACGTGACCTTCGAGCGCACGGTGTTCCAGCCGCCGCCCAACAAGTTCGAGGCCGGCACAGGCAACATCGCTGACGCGGTGGGCCTGGGCGCGGCACTCGACTATGTGCAGCGCAT
>CALRMF020000284.1:0-3743 GCA_943369035.1 Curvibacter sp. AEP1-3 | reverse complement strand
GTGCTGGTCAACAACGCCGGCATCTTCCGTGCCGCCGACTTCCTGGACATCACGGAAGCCGACTTCGATGCCGTGCTGCGCATCAACCTCAAGGGCGCCTTCCTGGTCGGCCAGGCGGTGGCGCGCGCCATGGCGCAGGCCGGGCGTGGTGCCATCGTCAACATGAGCTCGGTGAACGGCGTGCTGACCATCCCCACCATCGCCAGCTACAACGTCAGCAAGGGCGGCATCAACCAGCTCACGCGCGTGATGGCGCTCGCCCTGGCCGACAAGGGCATCCGCGTCAACGCGGTGGCACCCGGCACCATCGCCACCGAACTGGCCGCCAACGCCGTGCTCACCAGCGAGGAGGCGCGCCTGCGCATCCTGAGCCGCACGCCAATGAAGCGCCTGGGCGAGCCGGCCGAGATTGCCGACGTCGTGGCCTGGCTGGCCAGTGACGCCGCCAGCTACGTGACCGGCGAGATCGTCACCGCCGACGGCGGGCGCATGACCTTGAATTACACCGTGCCGGTCTGATTTTTCTTTCCATCTGAACCAACCCCAAGCAAACACCATGCGACTTCTCCACACCATGCTGCGCGTCGGCAATCTGCAGCGCTCGATCGACTTCTACACCCAGGTACTGGGCATGCAACTGCTGCGCACCTCCGAGAACCCCGAGTACAAGTACTCGCTGGCCTTCCTCGGTTTTGACGGCGGCAACCCCGGCCAGGCCGAGATCGAGCTGACCTACAACTGGGGCGTGGAAAGCTACGACATGGGCAACGCCTACGGCCACATTGCCCTGGGCGTGCCGGATGCCTACGCCGCCTGCGAGAAGATCAAGGCGGCGGGTGGCAACGTCACCCGCGAGGCCGGGCCAGTCAAGGGCGGCACCACCGTCATCGCTTTCGTCACCGACCCCGATGGCTACAAGATCGAACTGATCCAGCGCGCCGAGCATGCGGCCGGCGCGGGATTGCGCTGAAGCCTCTTCCGGGGCCGCCACGCCCCATTCCTGTGCGCGCCGCTAGCGCTGCTGGCGCGCCACGCTGATGGCCTGAGGTGGCCACGGCCCCACCGACGTTGTAGGATGGCTCCTGCAAGGACTCATCCGGTGGCGGCGCAACCTTTCCTCCTTCAGCTGCTCCTCGGCCCGAATGCCGAGGACGAGGACCTGCGCAACTGGCGTGAGCGCATCCTGTCCAGCGTGCTGATGGTGATCAGCGTGCTGGGCATCCTCACCGCCATTCCCAGCATCTGGCTCGCCATCAGCGAGGACCGCTGGTCCATCGCCTGGGTCGATGTCGCCGCACTGATATGGATCGGCACCATCTGGCGCGCCCGCACCCTGCCATACCGGCTGCGTGCCAGCAACCTGGTCTTACTGATCTATCTGCTGGGCCTGTGGTTCCTGTTCATGGTCGGCCCGACCAGCCAGATCTACCTGATGGCGTTCCCGGTCATGACGGCCCTGCTGCTCGGCCTGCGCCCGGCCCTGCTGGCGTTGGCGCTCAACGCCGTCACGCTGCTGGTGCTGGGCTACCTGTTCAACACCGACATGCACGTGCCCGGCTTCGAGCACACCCCGCTGATGCGCTGGGTTGTCATCACGATCAACTTCATGTTCGTCAATGCGGTCATCACCGTCTCCTGCGCCGTGCTGCTGCACCAGCTGGAACGCTCGCTGGAACGGCAGCGGGCCATTGCCAAATCCCTGCAGGAGGGTCGCGACCGGCTGGAGCAGATCAACCAGGAACTGCACCTGACCGGCACCGCACTGACGCGGCTCAACGACATGGTGGTGATCACCGAAGCCGAGCCGACCGACCCACCCGGGCCACGGATTGTTTTCGTCAACGAAGCCTTCGAGCAACGCACCGGCTACAGCCGGGCGGAGATCGTGGGCCGCACGCCACGCGTGCTGCAGGGGCCGGGCACCAGCCGCGAGGAACTCGACCGCATCAAGGACGCGCTGCGCCGGCAGGAGCCGGTGCGCGCCGAACTGCTGAACTACGGCAAGGACGGCCAGTCCTACTGGCTGGAGCTGAACATCGTGCCGGTGACGAATGAGCAGGGCCTACTCACGCACTGGGTGTCGGTCGAACGCGACATCACCGAGCGCAAGAAGGCCGAAGCCGACATCCATCGCCTGGCCTATTTCGACGCCCTCACCGGCCTGCCCAACCGCCGCATGCTGCTGGACCGGCTGGGCCAGGTGTTGGCCACCGACCGGCGCACCGGGCAGGTCGGCGCCCTGCTCTACCTCGACCTCGATCGCTTCAAGAACATCAACGATGCGCGCGGCCATGCCGCCGGGGACGAGCTGCTGCAGCGGGTCGGGCAGCGTCTCCTCGCCCTGATGCGTGAAGAGGACACAGTGGCACGGCTGGGCGGTGACGAGTTCGTCATCCTCAGCCCGCATCTGGTGCAGGCACCTGACGACGGCTCGCGCGCTGCACTGACGGTGGCCAACCGCGTGCGCGAGGCGCTGGAGGAGCCCTTCCTCATCAACGGCCAGCCCTTCAGCACCAGCGGCAGCATCGGCGTGACCATGCTGCCGCGCGATGCGCTCTCTCCCGATGACCTGCTGCGCGAAGCCGACACGGCGATGTACCGCGCCAAGGCCGCCGGCCGCAACCGGGTTGCCTTCTTCCGCGCCACCATGCAGGCCCAGCTGGAGGCGCGGCTGGCACTGGAACACGACCTGAGCCAGGCCATTGCCGCTGGCCAGCTGGCCCTGCACCTGCAACCGCAGGTGGCACCCGACGGACGCACGATCGGCGCCGAAATGCTGCTGCGCTGGCAGCACCCGGTACGCGGTAACGTGCCGCCCGCCGAGTTCATCCCCGTGGCCGAGGAAACCAGCCTCATCCTGCGCCTGGGTGATTGGGTGCTGGAGCACGCGCTGCGCAGCCAGGTACGGTTGCAGGCCGCCGGGTGGCGCGTTCCGCTGTCGGTCAACGTCAGTCCGCGCCAGTTCCGGCAGACGGATTTCGTCGTCGGCATCACCCGACTGCTCGCGCAGACCGGGGCCGACCCGACCCTGCTGGTGCTGGAGATCACCGAGAGCGTTCTGCTGGACGGGCTGGAGGGCGCCGTACACCGCATGGAGCAACTGGCCGCGCTGGGCATCCGCTTCTCCATCGATGACTTCGGGACCGGCTACTCCAGCCTGGCTTACCTCAAGCGACTGCCGCTGTACGAGCTGAAGATCGACCGCAGCTTCATCCAGGACACGCCGGGCGACCCGAGCGACACCGCCATCGTCAAACTGATCCTGTCCATGGCACAGCACCTGGGCTTGCGGGTCGTCGCCGAAGGCGTGGAAACCCGTGAGCAGGCGGACTTCCTGGCCGCCCACGGCTGTGACGCGCTGCAGGGCTACTACTACGCCCGGCCGCAGCCGCTGGACGAGTGGCTGGCCGGCCAGGCTGAGCCCGCCTGAGCGCCCATGACGGTCTTCCATCACCTGCCCCATCACCGAGACCCGGCCCCACTGCTCGCGCGCACGCGGGCGGAGTGGGGCGGCCACAGCGACCTCTGGGTGTTTGGCTACGCCTCGCTGATCTGGCGGCCCGATTTCGAGGTCGAGGAGCGACGCCCGGCGCGCGTGCAAGGCTGGCACCGTGCGCTCAAGATGTGGAGCCGCATCAACCGCGGCACGCCGGAGACGCCTGGGCTGGTGTTCGGTCTGCTCTCGGGAGGCAGTTGCCGCGGCATCGTGCTGCGGGTGGCGCGCGCACGCGGCGAGGCCGTGC
>CALRMF020000283.1:0-3751 GCA_943369035.1 Curvibacter sp. AEP1-3 | reverse complement strand
ACCAGATCAAGCTCGAGAACCCCCATCTCTGGACGCCCGAGTTCAAGGCCGAGATCAAGGCCCTGTTCGAGAAGGCCGTCGAGCTGGAATACCGCTATGCCGAGGACACCATGCCGCGCGGTGTGCTGGGCCTCAATGCCTCCATGTTCAAGGGCTATCTGCGTTACATCGCCAACCGGCGCGCCACGCAGATCGGCCTGGAGCCCCTGTTCCCCAACGAGGAAAATCCTTTCCCGTGGATGAGCGAGATGATCGACCTCAAGAAAGAGCGCAACTTCTTCGAAACCCGCGTGATCGAGTATCAGTCGGGTGGCGCCCTGTCTTGGGACTGAACACGCACACAATGGCTTCCAGAATTACACACCCCACCGACCGTGCCCCAGAGCGCGGCGTTGGTGTGTGCACCCGAGTTCATGACGTTGGGCATCTGCCCCAGCGCCATGAATCGCTTCATGCACTCCAACTGGCATGAAGTGCTCTTTGTAACTTGATCAAGGAGAAAATGATGGCAACTGCAAAAAAACCGGCCGCCAAGAAGGCCGTAGCGAAGAAGGCACCGGCTAAGAAGGCCGCCGCCAAGAAAGCCCCGGCCAAGAAGGCCGTAGCGAAGAAGGCACCGGCCAAGAAGGTCGTTGCCAAGAAAGCTCCGGCCAAGAAAGCCGCAGCGAAGAAGGTAGCAGCCAAGAAGACTGCTGCCAAGAAGCCGGCTGCGAAAAAGCCCGCCGCCAAGAAGGCAGCCAAGAAGCCGGCTGCGAAGAAAGCCGCGAAAAAGCCTGCTGCCAAAGCAGCCCCTGCCCCGGCTGCCCCTGCGGCGCAGACCACGCTGAACCCGCAAGCTGCTTGGCCGTTCCCCACGGCAAGCAAGCCCTGATTCAGCGGCTAGGCCTCAAGCCCGATGCGCAAGCATCGGGCTTTTTCTTTGGTCCAAGTGTTTGCCATGGCACCCGCCCAGCAACCGTTTCTCCGCCTGGACAAGGAAGGGGGAATGATCGTCGACATCCATGTCATGCCCAACGCAGCGCAGACACGCATCCAGGGCCTGCATGACGGCGCACTGCACGTGCGGCTGAAGGCCCCTCCGGTGGAGGGCAAGGCCAACGCGGCCCTGCAGGTCTGGCTGGCCAAGACCTTGGGCGTTCCACGCTCCGCCGTGGAACTGCTACGCGGTGAAACGGCCCGGCGCAAGCAACTGCGTGTCGCGCCCGACCACATCAAGACGGCTGACTGGGGTCAGCTGACCCCGCCACCGACGCCTGCCTGAGCCGCGGGACGGCTAGACGCCAAAGGCCCGGCGATCGACCGTGTAATTCTGCGGTCCGCGGTGGGCAATCTTGTGCGAGCCCATGCGATTGCCTAGCTCGGCGCACCGCTCGAGCGACCAGCCCTGCTCCAGGCCGTAGAGCAAACCACCACGGTAGGCATCGCCGCACCCGGTGGGATCGACCACCGCGGACGCCTTGACCGGCGGCACCAGCGTCTTGTTGCCATCGATCCAGACTTCGCTACCCTCGTGGCCCAGCGTGATGACCAGGCCGCGCACCTTGCGCGAGATGTCCGCCGGACTCCAGCCGGTGCGCTCGCACAGCATCTTGCCTTCATAGTCATTGACGGTCACCCAGCTGGCGAGCTCCACAAAACGTGCCAGTTCTGCGCCGTCGAACATCGGCAACCCCTGCCCCGGATCGAAGACGAAAGGAATATCGGTCGCTTTGAACTGCTCGGCGTGCTGCAACATGGCGTCACGACCGTCCGGCGAGATGATGCCCAGCTTGATGTCGGGGTGACGCTCGATGCGGGTCATGTGCGCCTGCATCATCGCGCCCGGATGGAAGGCAGTGATCTGGTTGTTGTCACGGTCCGTCATGATCAGCGCCTGCGCGGTGTAGGTTTCCGCGATCTCACGCACATGGTGCGTGGCAATGCCCAGATCGCGCAGCCGATGCACATAGCCACCACCATCGTTCCCGACGGTCGCCATCGGCACCGGTGTCCCACCGAGCGCCTTGAGCGCATAGGCGATGTTGCCGGCACAGCCTCCAAAGTCCCGGCGCAAGGTGGGCACCAGGAAAGATACGTTCAGGATGTGGAGCTGGTCGGGCAGGATCTGCTCGGCAAACCGTCCCTCGAAGTTCATGATGGTGTCAAAAGCAAGGGAGCCGCAGATAAGAGAAGCCATGGTCGTATAGGTTGTTTCAGGGATAAAAAGCCAGCACGCGGTAGCCGGCAAACTGCTCGTTGCCGTCCACATTTTTCACACCCAGCAGCAGGGAAATCGATGCCTCCGAGCCGGTAGCCAGCGTCTCGCCGCTCAGACCGAGTTCACCGGCGAGGATAACCCGGCGCAGCAACGGATCGTCCTGCGTGTCGGTCAACGACAGTTCGATGGCCGGCAGCGCCAAATCGGTGCTCGCCGTGTTCCTCAGCGTCAGGCTCAGCCGGTAGACCTCCGGCCGCACCTTGGCGAAAGAGGCACTGTCGATCTGTACGGATTCAATCTGCTTGAGCGGCGCCACGCTGCATTGCAGGAGCACGCAAGCCCCTTCCAGCAGTGGTTTGAGCCCGGGGGCGGAGGCGACCAGGCGGTCGCGCTCATGGACCAGCAGTTGCATCACCATCAGCAAGGCCAGCAGCGCCGCGACGACGGCGTAAGCCAGGCGCCTGCGCGGGCTCGGGCGCGCCACGGCGGGCGCCGGCATCTCGCGCATGAACGACGGCGTCTCGGCCATCTCATCCGACCGCGGTGTCTCAACCGCGTCGTGTTCATCCGGCATCGACACCACGGCATGGCCGGGCGACAGGGGATCCACCGCAACGCCATCGTCAACGGCCGGCTCGACCCACAACCCGCCATCCGGGACCTCGATCGACAGCGCAGGCTCCTGCGCCGGCTCATTTCGCCCAGTGCCAAAGGACTCCTCAGCGGACTCGGCGTCCGGCACCACCATGGGGGGAGCCGACTCGACCAGGTCCGACGTGGCTTCAGGGGACGGCGGCCGTGGCACTGCCTCCTGCAACTGGGCCGAGGCGTCGAAAATTTCATCGCAGTGCCCGCACCGCACCCACCCCTCGGAGATGCGCAACTGGTCTGGCACGACCTTGAACATCGTGTGACAGGCCGGGCACCGGGTGATCAGGCTCATGCGTCGAAATTGTAGGGCGCAGGCCTTGCTACTTCAGAGGCTGGCGGTCATCAGTATCCAGCCATCCTCACTGTCGCTGACCTCCAGCTGGCAATAGGGCGCATAGGCTTGCTGAAGTTCCTTGGCCTGTCGCTCCAGTATGCCCGCGAGAACCAACCACCCACCCGGTGCCACACGGGCACACAGCAGCGGCGCCAGCACCTTCAACGGCGTGGCCAGGATGTTGGCCAGCACCGTCTGGTAACGGCCGTCGACCAGCTCCGGCAGACCGGCACGGAGCGTCACGTCATTGGCCTGCGCATTCAGCTCGGTCGACGTCACGGCCGCCTCGTCGATATCCACGGCATCCACTGCCTGCGCCCCGTACTTGGCGGCGCCGATGGCCAGAATGCCTGATCCACAACCATAGTCGAGCACACGGCCCAACGCACCGTCGGCGGCATGGCGGGCGATCCAGCGCAGGCACATCCGGGTCGTGGGATGGGTGCCGGTGCCAAACGCCAGGCCAGGATCGAGCCGGATGATGACGCGCGCCTGCGCCGGCGGCTCATGCCAGGTCGGCACGATCCAGAAGTCCGGGGTGATTTCCACCGGCGCGAACTGCGACTGGG
>CALRMF020000282.1:0-3775 GCA_943369035.1 Curvibacter sp. AEP1-3 | reverse complement strand
GGCCTGGCGCAGGCCCTCGGCTGTCATCGTGCCCTGCACCCGCAAGGCCAGCGGCACCGTGCTGCGCGTGCCAGGGACCGGGATGCTGCCGCCTTCGGCGCGCAGATCGCCGCCCAGCGCGCGCGCCTGCCCGCCGCTGATTGCAAAGCCGTTCTCGCTGAAATGCACCGTGCCCCGCGCCCGGCTCAGGCGCGGGATCTCGGGCGCGATCTGCAGATCGTTGCCGGCCAGCGTGACCTTGCCCTGCACGGTGGTCTTGTCGATGGCCAGCAACGGCAGCCGGAGCTTGAGTTGCACCTCGGCGCTGCCACCGGCGGTCGCCTGCCGCAGCGCCTGGCCGCTCATCTCGCCCAGTGGCGAGCCATTGACCACGGTGCCGAGCAACTCACCCAGTGGCCCCTTGGCCTCGGCCGAGACATCGACCGTCGCGCCGTGCATCACGTTCGGGATCACGCCTTCGGTCTTGCTGATGCGCACCCCGGGTGCCCCGGCCAGGTGGGCGTTCACGTTCTTGAGCTGCAGGCTGACGCGGTCCATTGTGAAATCACCACTCAGCTGGGTCAGCGCCGGCCAGGGTACGGCGCCGGCCGGCTGCAGGCTGCGCGGCACATACACGAAGGTCGCATCCTGCACGTCGGCAGTGACACGGAACTCTCCCTGCCTGGCGCTGGCAAACGGGAAGTCGTTCAAGTCGCCCTTGACGCGAAAGCGCACCCCCGAGGCCCGCCCCTGCGAGACGGCGTCACGCAGGTAGTCGCGCACGTCGCGCTCGACATCTTGGGGCAGGTAGCGGTGGATCTTGGCCAGATTCGCCCGGCTGAGGCTGCCTTGCAGATCCAGCACACCGGGCAAACGTGCCCGGCCCTCGCCAGTGTGCCACTTGAGCAGGGCCTCGCCCTGTGCATCGGCATTGCTGAACCTGAGGTTGGGCAACTGCACGCTGATGCGCTCGCCCTCGAACTGCCACAGCATGTCGGTCGAGAGCTGGGAGAAGTCGAGCGCCGGCAATTCGAACAGCCCTGGCAGCTCAAGCCGGCCGTCCTTGAGTGCCACGCTGGCCCGCCCGCCCGACTGGTTGAGGTCGAAGTCTATGGTGGCCCCCTGCACACCGGGCGAGCCCAGTACGGCCATCCCGCCCTGCTCCGGCGCTGGAATGGCCGCAATGGAGAGCTGCGTCACCCGGCCTTTGGCATCGAAACGGCCAGGTGCCTCCAGCGCCCCCTGCCAGTTGGCCTGGATGCGCTCCACCAGGCCGGCGGGGGCATACCGGTCGAGTGCGGCGTGCAGGCGCTCATCCAGCGGCAGCCGATCGGCAATGCGCGTCAGGGCCGCGAGATCGAGCCGGTCTGCCTGCAGCTCGCCACGCGCCGGCGTGCGGCCTTCGGCCCCCACATGCACCAGACGAACATTGCCGCCGGGCCAGCGCAAGCCGTCCTCCATCTCGAACTGCAGATCCTGCGTCGAGAACTCGAAGCCGCCCTGTAACAGCCGGCCGCCCAGGCGGCCGGTGAGCACTGGCAGCGACAACGCACCCTGGCGTGGCGTCAACGTGGCCCGGACATTCGACAGTGCCACATCGGCGGTGGCGCCGACGATCTGGCCGCGCTGGACATCGACCCAGGCACGCAACGCTCCCTGCCCTGCCGCCACGTCAGCCCCCAGATGGGCATGGCGGCGCAGCTGCGAAACATCGACGTGGGCGAAATCGGCATAAAGCTGGCCGCTCCATTCGCGCCACTGGCCTGCCTGCGTCGACAGCAGCGGCTGCCGGAGATCACCCATCAGCGTGAAGCGCCGGCCCCAGTCGGCCGGCGGCGTGGCGTCGACCCGCAAGGCGTGGTGTCGCGCCGTGTTGCGAAGCACCAGATCGACCTGCGACAGCGTCAGCGCCGGCACGGTCCGCTGCTCATCGGTCCACTGCAGCGTGCCGCCGCGGATGACGAACTCGGTCTGTGAAAAGAACCAGTCGAGCGCCCGGCCGTCCGACGTCGGGCTCTGCAGGAGATCCAGACCAGCCACCAGGATGCGACCGTCTGCCGTGCGCCGGAGGTCGAGCTCGGGCTGGTCGATGTACAGCTGTTCAAAACCGAGGCGCCAGAGCGAACGCGGTGACAGGGCCACCAGGACGCGCGGTAGCCGAAGGGCGTCCCGGCCCTGCGGGTCGATCAAGCGCACCTCGCTGAGCTCGAAGGAAGGCATCAGCCCGTCGGCGCGCGCCGCGACCGCCCCGATGCGCACCGTGACGCCGAGCAGCTGGCTGGCCCGGCTTTCCAGTTCCGGGCGCAGTTCGCCGATTCGCGGCACAATGAAAAGATGCAGCGCCGCCCAGGCGCTGATCATGACCAGCCAGGCCGCCAGCAGCAGTCCGAGCGAAACGCGCGCAGCGATCGCCAGGATTTTCAGCAGGGACGAAGGGCGGCGCGGCAGGTCATCCATTTTGTACATCGCAAACGTGACAGGAATTATGACCCGCAACGGTGTGAGCGGCCTGATGCAGGATCAGGCCACGGCGCCCTCAGGCAGCCCGGCCTTGTCCGACCAGTCCCGCTTCGCGCAGCGCGTGCGCCGACGCTATGCCGCACAGCTGCAGTTGCTGCCGCCGGGTCGCCCTGACCAGGACACCATGCGCCTGGTGTATGAGAGCCTGCGACAGACCGGCGCGGATGTTCCGACGGCCTTGCGCACGCTGCGTCAACTGGTGATGGAACGGCTGGTCACGCTGGACTGCGACCAGCAGGCCGAACTGCACGACGTCACCCGCGTCATGACCGACCTGGCCGAATTCGCACTCGACGTGGCCTGCACCCATACCCTGCAGACGCTGGATGAGACACACGGCATGCCGACCACGCCGCAGGGCACGCGCGCGCTGATGTGGATCATCGGAATGGGCAAGCTCGGTGCGCGCGAACTCAATGTGTCCAGCGACATCGACCTGATCTACGTCTACGACCAGGACGGCGAGACCGCCGGCAGCGCCGAGGGCCGGGGCCGCATCTCCAACCACGAGTACTTCGCCAAGGCGGTGCGCGCCATCTACGGCCTGATCGGCGACACCACCGAGCACGGCTTCGTGTTCCGCGTCGACCTCGCCCTGCGTCCGAACGGCAACTCCGGCCCGCCGGCGATTTCACTCGGCGCACTGGAAGAGTACTTCCACGTGCAGGGCCGGGAATGGGAACGTTTTGCCTGGCTCAAGAGCCGGGTGGTGGCACCGCGACAGCACATGCATGACGGCTCGATCATGGCCTTGCGCGGCATGGTGATTCCCTTCGTGTTCCGGCGCTACCTCGACTACAACGTCTTCGACTCGCTGCGCGTGCTGCACCGGCAGATCCGCGAGCACTCGGCGCGCCGCAGCGCCGGCCGACCGGAGCGCAACAACGACGTCAAGCTCTCGCGCGGCGGCATCCGCGAGATCGAGTTCACGGTGCAATTGCTGCAGGTGGTGCGCGGCGGCCAGTTCCCCGAGCTGCGCACCCGCCCGACGCTCGACGCCTTGCAGCGCCTGGTGCGCGCCGGCCTGATGCCGCAGGACACCGCGCAGGCACTGACCGAGGCCTACATGTTCCTGCGGCGCGTCGAGCACCGCATCCAGTACCTCGACGACCAGCAGACCCATGTACTGCCAACCAGTGATGACGACCTGCTGTGGATCGCCCGCAGCCTGGGCTACGACAACCTGTGCCCGTTTCTGACCCAGCTCGACGCGCACCGGGAAGTGGTGGCACAGGAGTTCGACACCCTGCTCGGCGGCCAGAAGGAGTGCAAGGGC
>CALRMF020000281.1:0-3786 GCA_943369035.1 Curvibacter sp. AEP1-3 | reverse complement strand
AAAGACCTTCGAGCAGAGCGCGGGCTTTTTGCGCATCCGCGGCGGCGACAACCCGTTGGACATGACCGGCGTGCACCCCGAAACCTATCCGGTGGTGGAAAAGATCCTGGCCCAGACCGGCAAGCCGGTGGCTGAGCTGATGGGCCGCGCCGACATGCTCAAGTCACTCAAGCCCGAACTGTTTGCCAACGAGCAGTTCGGCGTCATCACCGTCAAGGACATTCTGGGCGAGTTGGAAAAGCCGGGGCGCGATCCGCGCCCGGACTTCAAGGTGGCGCGCTTCAATGACGGCGTGGACGACATCAAGGACCTGACGGAAGGCATGGTGCTCGAGGGCACGGTCAGCAACGTGGCCCAGTTCGGCGCCTTCGTCGACCTGGGCGTGCACCAGGACGGCCTCGTGCACGTGAGTCAGCTGTCCAACAAGTTCGTCAACGATGCCCGCGAGGTCGTCAAGACCGGCGACATCGTCAAGGTGAAGGTGCTGGAGGTGGATGTGGCGCGCAAGCGCATCAGCCTGACCATGAAGCTCGATGCCGCCCCTGCACGACGCGATGGGCCGCGCGAGAACCGCTTTGAGGGGGCCGGGCGTGGCCAGCAGCCGCGACGCTACAACGATCCGGCGCCCCAGTCGGCCATGGCCTCGGCCTTCGCCAAGCTCAAGCGCTGAGCCTTGTAAGGCCTGAACAAGCGGGCAGGCCATAATGTCCGCATGAAATGCCAATGGGTTCGGGGACTGACACCATGGAGTTGAGCGCCTTGCTGGCGCAACCCTTTGTGTTGCCCAGCATTCCCAAGGTGATTGCGCTGCTGCTCGGCGAGCTGGACCGCGAGCAGCCCGATCTGCGCAAGGTGTCGCAGCTCATCAGCACCGACCCGGCCCTGACCACCCGGCTGCTGCAGGCCGCCAATGCGCCGGCGTTCCAGCTGGTGGGCAAGATCAACAGCGTGTCGGAAGCTCTGGCAGTGCTGGGCCTGGCGGACATCCGCGAGATGGCCGCGCAGGCTGCCTCGGCCGCTTCGCTCAAGGCGGTGCCGGGCATCAACCTGCAGCAGTTCTGGGCCTACAGCCTGAACGTGGCCAAGCTGGCCCGCTCGCTGGCCGGCGTGGTGCGGCAGAACCAGGGCGCGGCCTTCACCTGCGGCCTGATCCATGCCATCGGCGAGCTGGTCATGCATGTCGGTATGGCGGACGACATTGCCCCCTTGGACAAGGAGGTGCCGCCGCTGGACCTCAAGCGCGCCCGGGCCGAGGTCAAGAAGTTTGGCTACTGCTACGCCCAGGTCGGTGCAGCCTATGCACGGCGCTGGCAGTTCCCGCAACCTATCGTCGACGCGCTGGAACACCAGTACGCGCCGTTCGAGCACCATGTCTACGAGCCACTGGCCGGCGTCATCCACCTGGCCACCTGGCGTGCCCGCGCCAAGGAAGCCAACCTGAGCGAACGCGCCATGGCCGTCACTTTCCCCGGCGAGATCGGCGATGTGCTCGGGCTGGACATCGACATGGTGCTGCAGCAGGACCCGTTCGACTGGTCAGCCTACTCCTGACACACCGGCCCATGGGCCCCGCCTGATTGATGAAAGCGCTACGTCTTTATGCCGGCCCCCGGGCCCGGCAACACCTGGAACAATATGGCCTGCAGGCCCGCGACGTGATCACCATCCCGGCCGCGGCGGGCGGCCCCAAGGGCCTGATCCTTGGGCCGCTGGACCGCTTCCTGTTTGGCGATTGGTTGGCGTCCACCACGCACGACATCCACCTCGTGGGTGCCTCCATCGGCGCCTGGCGCATGGCCACCGCCTGCCTGCAGGATCCAGTGGCCGCCTTCGAGCGGCTGGAACGTGACTACATCCACCAGCACTACGAACTGCAGCCCGGGCAGAAGCGGCCACCGCCGGAGCTGGTGAGCGAGCGGTTTGGCCAGAGCCTGCAGGACTTCTACGGTGGCCGTGTCCATGAGGTGTTGAGCCATCCACGCTGGCGGCTGCACATCGTCACCTCACGCGGGCGCCACCTGCTCGGGCGCGAGCATGGTGTGCGTACGCCGCTGGGTTACCTGGGGGCTTTCCTGTCCAATACCGTGCACCGCAAGGCCATGGGGGCGTGGCTGGAGCGGGTGGTGTTCTCCACGCCAGGCGCGGCCTTGCCGTTTGCCACCGGCGACTACCGCACGCGCCAGGTCAGCCTGAGCCAAGGCAACTTCATGCCGGCCCTGCAGGCCAGCTGCTCGATTCCCTTCGTGCTGCGGGCCGTGCAGCACATCGACGGCGCGCCGCCCGGCGCTTACTGGGACGGCGGCATCACCGACTACCACCTGCACCTGAACTACGCGGCCGCCTCAAATGCTATCAATTCAGGAGCTGTCGGCGCTGATGCGACGAGGTCTGGCGTGCAAAAAGGTCTGGTGCTTTATCCCCACTTCCAGCAGGCGGTGGTGCCCGGCTGGCTGGACAAGGGGCTGAAGTGGCGCCACCGCGCGACCCATTACCTGGACAACATGCTGCTGCTGGCGCCTGATCCGGACTGGGTGAAGACCTTGCCCAATGGCAAGCTGCCGGATCGCAACGACTTTACCCACTATGGCAATGACCTGGCCGGCCGCGTGCAGGCTTGGAGTCGGGCGGTGCAGATGAGCCGGCAACTGGCGGACGAGTTCCAGGCCTGGCTGGCGCAGCCCGACCTGGGGCAGGTCCGGCCGCTCTGACAGGGTGATTTGGAGACTGGAAAGGACCGAACCATGAAACGACTCACGACCGTACTGCTGGCGCTGGGCATCGCCGCCTTGCTGACCGCCTGCAAACCGGAGATCGGCAGCAAGGCCTGGTGCGAGGCCATGCAGGCCAAGCCCAAGGGCGACTGGACGGCCAACGAAGCGGCCGACTACGCCAAGCACTGCCTGTTCAAGTAGACGGCCGTGGGCCGCCGGCTTCACATGGCCCGCTGCAGCATGGCGCGGTAGTCATCGACGCTGGCCAGGCGCGGGTTGGTCTTGTGGCAGTGGTCAGCCAGCGCGCCGGTTATCACCTGGTCGAACTGACTTTCCGTCACCCCCATGGCGTGCAAGCCACTGGGCAGGCCGAGACGGGCGTTCATGTCCTTGATCGCCTCGCCGATATCGCCGGCGCTGTCCAGATTCATGGCCTGGGCCATGCGCAGCAGCCGGTTTTCCTTCTGCACCGAGTCAGCGCCGGCATTGAAGGCAATCACCGCCGGCAGGAACATGGCGTTGAGCGTGCCGTGGTGCAGGCGCGGATCGACGCCACCCAGGCTGTGGCTCAAGGAATGCACGCAGCCCAGCCCTTTCTGGAACGCCATGGCGCCTTGCATGGAGGCGCTCATCAGGTTGAGTCGCGCCTCGCGGTCGCTGCCGTCTTTTGTGGCACGTTCGATATGGGCCCAGGCGCGCTGCAGGCCGTCGAGTGCAATGCCGTCGGCTGGCGGGTTGAAAGGCGCGGCCATGAAGGTTTCCATGCAATGCGCGATGGCATCCATGCCGGTGGCAGCGGTTAACAGCGGCGGCAGGCCGAAGGTGAGCTCCGGGTCGCAGATGGCGGTCTTGGGCACCAGGTGCCAGGAATGGAAACCGAGCTTGCGGCCATCGTCCACGATGATGATCGCGCCGCGCGCCACTTCGCTGCCGGTGCCGGCGGTGGTCGGGATGGCAATCAGCGGCGCCACGCGCTCGCTGATCTTCGTTGAACCGCCCTCGATGGTGGCGTAGGTCTTGAGCGGACCGTCATGCGTGGCGGCGATCGCCACCCCCTTGGCGCAGTCGATCGAGC
>CALRMF020000280.1:0-3791 GCA_943369035.1 Curvibacter sp. AEP1-3 | reverse complement strand
GGTCGGGCGGCACGATGACCTGCAATTCCTCGCGATGCCAGACGGTGGCGGTAAAGCCGGGGCGTGGATCCCACCATTCCATGATGGCGACGTCGATCTCGAAATTCTGCAGTTGCTCGGCGATGCGGTTGTTGCTGCCAATAGCTATCTGGAGCTTGTGCGCAACGCGGTCGCGGTAGGCGCGCAGACGCGGCTGCAGCAAGTAGATGCCGGTATTGGAACTGGCGCCGATGCTGAGGACTGTCTTGTCGAACAAGGCTTGCGCGCGGGCGCCGGCGCGTACCAGATGTTTAGCGTAGGGCAGGAATGAAGTGCCTTCCGGCGTCAGTGTGCAGCCGGCATTGCTGCGCTGGATCAGCGCCACCTTGAGCGATTGCTCGAGCCGCTTGATATGTTGCGTGACGGCCGGTTGCGACTGGCCAGTCTGCCTGGCCGCCTCGCGGAATCCCCCCTGATTTGCGACCGCAAGGAATGTGGCGACGCACTCCAGGTTGATCATGTCGCCGTCTTCCTGCCGGGACGGTTGATGGCGCCGGCAGGCGCCTCGCCATTGAGCGCCTGGATAATGTTGCAGGCGGCCTGACGTTCGATCTCCAGGCGCACTTCGGCAACGGCCGAACCGAGGTGCGGCGTGAAAAAAGTTTGTGCAGGATTGTCCAGCAAGGCTTGCGGAATGGCGCGCGGCCGGTCTGGCCGTGCCCATTCTTCCAGCTCGAACACGTCGGCGGCATAGCCGGCAAGGCGGCCGCTGGCGAGCGCTGCAACGACTGCGGCTTCATCGACCACCGAGCCGCGGCAGGCATTCACCAGGTAGCTTCCCGGACGCATCCTGGCGAGCGTGTCAGCATTGATCAGGTGCAGGGTCTCCGGCGTCATCGGCAGCATCGGCACGATGAAATCGCTGGCGGCCAGCAATTCATCGAGTTCGACTTGGCGCGCATTCCATTGCGCAGACTGTTCGGTCGGCAGGGCAACGTGGTCGCAATACAGAATCTGCATGTCGAAGCCAGCCAGCCGCTGTGCGATGGCGCGGCCGACCGCACCCATGCCGATGATGCCGATCGTACGCCCGGTGAGCCCCGTGCCGTACAGCTGCGGGAGCCACCCCTGAAAGCCGCTGCTGCGGATCTGGCGGTCACCTTCCAGCATGCGGCGTGTTAACCCGAGCAGCAGGCCGATGGTCAGTTCCGCGGTCGGGATGGTCAGCAGGTCGGGCACGATGGAAAACCAGATGCCGCGGCGGGTGCAGGCGGCGACGTCGAAGTTGTCATAACCCTTGAGCGCCGCGCCGACGATTTTCAGTTGCGGGCAGGCTTGCAGGAAGGCGTCGTCGATACTGTCGGGCATGAAGACCATGATGGCTTGCGCATCGCGCGCGCGCGCCAGCACTTCTTCGCGCGGCAGGGTGTCGCGCGAAGTATTGGGAATGACTTCGGCAACGCCTTGCAGCAGTTCGATGATTTCCGGATGCACCCAGTGGGTGAGCACGACTTTGGGTTTCATGTAACGATTTCCGTAAATGATTTACTTGAAGGTGCGGCGCAGGAAGGCGCTCAGGGCGTCGACCAGGCTCACCATGACGAGGATGACGATCAGGATTGCCGAGACATCCGTGTATTGCATGATGCGCAGCGATCCCATCAGTTCGAAGCCGATGCCGCCGGCGCCGACCATGCCCATGACCGTCGAGGCGCGGAAGTTGTATTCCCAGCGGTAGATCGCTGTATCGGCCATCTGCGGCAAGACTTGCGGCAGGATGCCGTGGAAGATCACCTGCAGCGGGCTGCAACCGGCGGCGCGCGCGGCTTCCACCGGCGCGCGGTCGGCATGTTCGATGGCTTCGGCAAAGAACTTGCCGACCATGCCCACCGAATGCAGGCCAAGCGCCAGCACGCCCGGCAGCGCGCCGAAGCCGACTGCAGCGACGAACACGATGCCCATGATGAGTTCAGGGATCGAGCGCAAGCCGTTCAGCAGGCCCCGGGCGCATTGGTAGACCAGCGGATGCGGCGTGGTATTGCGCGCTGCCAGCACCGCCAGTGGCAGCGACAGCAGCACCGCAACCGCCGTGCCGGCCACGCTCATGGCCAGGGTGTCGAGCAGTGGCTTGACCCAGGAGCCGGCCTGGCTGAAGTTCGGCGGAAACATCTCGCCGACCAGTGACGCCAGGCTGGGGATCCCTTCGCCCAGGCGTTCGGCGTCGAACAGGCCAACGTAATACCAGCAAGCGATGACGATTGCCAGCACGGTGGCCAGGGAGACCATCGAGCGGTTCCAGGCGCGCTGCCGGCGGTCCAGCAGCGGTGCGAATTGAGCGTGCATGAAGACTCCTGATTGCTTGTGCGATGTGTGCCTAGAACTTGGACAGATCCAGCTTGAGCAGCGTGCCGAGATTGCGCACGACATCGTATTCCTTGTCGCTGATCGGGCCGAAGCCGTCGGCTTTGAATGGCTTCAGCACGGCCGGGTCATTCAGGCCCAGGAAAGCGGCGCGGATCTTTTCCTTCAGCGCGGCATTCAGGTTGGAGCGCATGGTCCACGGGTACTGCGGAAAGGGCTTGGATTCGACCAGCACCTTGACCTTGTTGGCGTCGATGATGCCGCGCTGGACCAGCGATTCGAAAATCGGCTTGGACAGGCCGCCCGCCTGCGCGTGGCCATTCTGCACGGCGATGGCGACGGCGTCATGGGCGCCGACGAAGTGTTCCTGGTAATTCTCGCCGGCTTTCAAGCCATTTTCCGCCAGCATCGATTTCGGGATCAGGTGGCTGGAGGTCGAGGCCTTGTCGCCATAAGCAACGTTCTTTTTTGCGATGTCGGCAATGCCGTTGATGCCGGCGCCGGTATTGATGACCAGGACCGACTGGTAAGTGGTGCTGCCTTTTTGCTTGATCGCGGCGAAGGCTTCGATTTCGCTCTTCTGCCGGGCCAGCACATAGGACAGCGGGCCGAAGTAAGCCAGATCCAGGCGGCCATGGCGCATCGCCTCGATCATCGAGGAGTAATCGGTGGTGACGATCAGTTCAATCTTCTTGCCCAGCGTTTTTTCCAGATACTCTTCCAGCGGCTTGTTGTTCTTGATGACGGTCGAGGCATTTTCATCCGGCAGCAGGGCCACTTTCAGGGTGTCCGGATCCGGATTGGGCGCAGCATGCGCGACGGCGCCCAGAAGGGCAAGCGAGGCCAGGCTAATGGCGGCAAACAGTTTCTTCATAATGCTTCCTTTGCGGTTGCGATGGGAAAGGGAAAACGGACGGTGGCAGCGACGTCTGCCGGCGGCGTGCCCGCCGCCTTGTGCTCGTACAGGGCGGCGGCTTGCGCCGGTGTCAGGGCATCCGGTGTGGCGTCGAACACGAGACGTCCGTGTGCCAGGCCAACGATGCGGTCAGCATACTTGCGGGCAAGTTCGACCTGGTGCAGGCTGATGACCGCCGAGATGCCGTCTTCCTTGCAGATACGGTGCAGCAGCGACAGGACTTTGTCGGCGCTGACGGGATCGAGGCTGGCCACCGGTTCGTCGGCAAGAATCAGGCGTGGTCGCTGCGCCAGGGCGCGGGCGATGCCGACGCGTTGCTGCTGGCCGCCGCTTAACTGGTCCACCCGCGTCAGCGCCTTGTCCAGCAAGCCGACACGCTCCAGGCATTGCAACGCAAATTCCTGTTCGGCGCGCGGCAACGGAAACAGGCTGCGCAGGGTCGAGTGGTAACCGAGACGTCCCATGAGCACGTTTTGCAGGGCCGGGAGGCGGCCGATCAGTTGATGCTGCTGGAAAATCATGCCTGTCTGACGGC
>CALRMF020000279.1:0-3835 GCA_943369035.1 Curvibacter sp. AEP1-3 | reverse complement strand
CGCCAGTACCGGTACCCGGTGCAGCAGGTCATGTTGGAGTTTCCCGCCGGCAAGCTCGATCCCGGCGAAGACGTGCTGGCCTGCGCCCGGCGTGAACTGCAGGAGGAGACCGGCTACGAGGCGACCGAATGGGCACGCGCCGGGGTGTTGCACCCGGTCATCTCCTACTCCACCGAATTCATTGACATCTGGTTCGCGCGCGGTCTGCGCCTGGGCGAGCGCCGGCTGGACGATGGCGAGCACCTCGACGTCTTCACCGCCACGCCCGCCGAACTGCTGCAGTGGTGCCGCGCGGGGCGGGTGACCGATGCCAAGACCCTCACCGGGGCACTCTGGCTGCAGAATGTCCTGTCCGGCGCCTGGGCACTGGACTGGCAGACGGTGCCCGACGGCCCCATCCACCGATAATCCGGTCCAGACAGGGTTGGCGATCATGAAGGTACTGAATCTGCAGTGCGCTGCGCAGCATGTGTTTGAGGGCTGGTTCGCCTCCGAGGAGGATTACGCCAGCCAGATGGCACGCGGGCTGCTCGAATGCCCGCTGTGCGGTGACAAGGCCGTGCACAAGCTGCCCAGTGCGCCCCGCTTGAATCTTGGCGCACCGCGTGCCGAAGCTGCGGTGCCGGCCGCCTCTCATCACCAGGAGGTGGTGGCCGGTGCGTCCGAGCCGGCGGTGCAGGCCCTGCAGGCGGCCTGGATGCAGGCGGCGCGCCGTATCATCGCCGAGACCGAGGATGTCGGCACGCGCTTTGCCGAGGAGGCGCGCAAGATTCATTACGGTGAGGCCGAGGAGCGCGGCATCCGTGGCCAGGCGTCGCGGGAGGAAATGCAGGCCTTGCGCGAGGAGGGCGTGGCCGTCCTCGCGCTGCCCATTCCCGATGCGCTGAAGGAACCGCTGCAGTAGGCGGCCCCGTCACCCTGTCGGATTACGGCTGCCGCCGGGCCAGCATGTCGCGCAGGGTCTGGGCCAGTTCGTCGGCGGCGAACTTGCCGATATAGGCGTCCGCACCCGAGTTCTTGACCAAGTTCTCGTTGGTGGTGCCGGTCAGCGAGGAATGGATCACCACCGGGAGTGAGGCGAACTGGCTCGTGCCCTTGATGCTGCGCGTGAGCATGAAGCCATCCATCTCCGGCATCTCCAGGTCGGTCAGCACCACGGCCACCTTGTCCTGCACCCGCTTGCCTTCGGCGCTGGCCTGGGCGGCCATGGCCTGCAGCGTTTCCCACGCTTCCTTGCCGGTCTTGGTCATCACGAAGGGGATGCCCATGGCGGAGAGGCCCTGTTCGATCATGGAGCGCGCCACGGCCGAATCGTCGGCCGCCAGCACCACCGTGCCAGGCGGCATCTCGACGCGGGCGCCCTTGAGGTCGATCGGCGCCTTCTTGTCGGCCGGCGTGATGTCGCGCAGGATCTGCTCGACGTCCAGCACCTGGGCCAGACGGGTGTCCTCGGCATCGCCATCAACGCGCGCAATGCTGGTCACCAGGCCGCCGCCCTGGCCTTCGGCCGAGAGCACGTGTTTCCAGTCCAACCGGACGATTTCATTGACTTCCTCGACAGCAAACGCCTGCGTGCTGCGGGCGAACTCGGTCACCAGCAGGATGCCGGTGCCTTTTTTCGCCTTGCAGCCCACCACGGCCGGCAGGTCAATGACCGGAATGATCTGGCCGCGGATGTTGGCCACGCCCAGCACATGCGGCGGCGCGTTGACCATGGCAGTGATCGGCGGCATGACCAGGATCTCACGCACCTTGAAGATGTTGATGCCGAACAGCTCGCGCCGGTCGGAGCCGGCGGCTTCGCCCAGATGGAACAGCAGCAGTTCGAACTTGTTGCTAGACGTCAGGTTGGCGCGTTCGTCGATGTCATGAAACGCCTGGCTCATGGCGTGCTCCTTGTGGTTGATGCCAGCAGCTTACACCGAGCCGCTGACGGCTGGCAAACAGGGCTGTCACGGATGAAACTGCAGCGCCGCCAGTCGCGCGTAGATGCCGCCAGCAGCCACCAGCGTCTCATGCGGGCCTTCCTCGACCTTCTGCCCGTGGTCGATCACGACAATGCGGTCGGCCTGTTGCACCGTGGCCAGCCGGTGGGCGATCACCAGCGTGGTGCGCCCGCGCATGGCCGACTCCAGCGCGGCCTGCACCATGCGTTCGCTCTCGGCATCCAGCGCGCTGGTGGCTTCGTCGAGCAGCAGCAGCGGGGGGTTCTTCAGGATCGCCCGCGCAATGGCGATGCGCTGGCGCTGGCCGCCAGACAGGCGTACGCCGCGTTCGCCGAGGAAGGTGGCATAGCCCTCGGGCAAGGCGCGGATGAACTCGTCGGCAAAGGCGGCGCGGGCAGCCGCGTGCACCTCTTCGTCGCTGGCATCCGGCCGGCCGTAGCGGATGTTCTCCAGCGCGCTGCTGGAGAAGATCACCGGCTCCTGCGGCACGATGCCGATGCGCTGGCGCAGGTCGGACAACGCCAGCTGCCGGATCGGCACGCCATCGAGCCGGATCTCACCTGCGCCCGGGTCGTAGAAGCGCAGCAGCAACTGGAACACCGTGCTCTTGCCGGCGCCGCTGGGCCCGACCAGTGCCACCGTCTCGCCTGCACGCACCGTGAGCGTGAAGTCGCGCAGCGCCGCCTGCAGCGGCCGGGACGGGTAATGGAAGGTGACCGCTTCGAAATTGATAGCGCTTCCCGTCGATGGGGCGGGCGCCAGGGCCGGATTTAGGGGTGACGCGATGGCGGAGCGGCTGGCCAGCAGTTCCATCAACCGTTCGGTGGCGCCGGCGGCGCGCAGCAGGTCGCCATAGACCTCGCCCAGCACGGCAAAGGCGCCAGCCAGGATGATGACGTAGACCACCGTCTGCCCCAGGTGGCCTGCCGTGATGTCGCCGCGCAGCACGGCCTGCGTACCCTGGTACAGGCCCCACAACAGGGCCGCCGAGGTGGCGATGATGATGAAGGCCATCAGCACCGATCGGGCGCGCACGCGCCGGCGCGCGGTGCGGAAGGCATTCTCGCTGGCGGCGTTGAAGCGCATCGACTCGCGCGCCTCGGCGGTGTAGCTCTGCACCACCGGAATGGCGTTGATCACCTCGGCCGCGATGGCGCTGGAATCGGCCACCCGGTCCTGGCTGGCGCGCGACAGGCGGCGGACCCTGCGGCCGAACCACAATGCCGGCAGCACCACCAGCGCCAGCACGCCCAGCACCTGCACCATGACCCAGGGGTTGGTCCAGACCAGCATCGCCAGTGCACCCAGGCCAGTGACGGCGTTGCGCAGCCCCATGGAGAAGGACGAGCCCACCACCGTCTGTACCAGTGTGGTGTCGGCCGTCAGGCGTGACAGCACCTCGCCGGTCTGCGTGGTCTCAAAGAACTCCGGGCTTTGCTGAAGTACATGGCCGTACACCGCGTTGCGCACGTCGGCGGTGACGCGCTCGCCCAGCCAGCTCATCAGGTAGAAGCGTGCGGCCGAGAACACGCCCAGCGCCACCGCCACGCCAAACAGCAGCGCAAAGTGCTCGCGCAGCGCCAGCACCTGCGCACCACGCTCCTGCGGCAGCAGCCCACCGTCGATCAGGCTGCGCAGCGCGAGGGGAAAGACCAGCGTGGCCACGGCGGCCAGCAGCAGGAACAGCACGGCCAGCGCAATGCGCAGCCGGTAGGGGCGCAGGAAGGGCAGCAGGCCGGTGAGGGACTGGGGGCTGCGGGCGCGGGTGGCGTTGTCGGACATGGTCAGGCGGGAAGCGTCAGCGCAGCATACCCGCAAGTGCGCAAGAAGCGGGTGGCGTCGCCGGGCCCGCAGGGGCCAGAATAGGCGCATGTCCACTGCCAACCTGT
>CALRMF020000278.1:0-3835 GCA_943369035.1 Curvibacter sp. AEP1-3 | reverse complement strand
CTTCGGCATCGACCTGGCCGGGCACTGCACCTTCATCAACCGGGCGGGCGCGCGCATGTTGGGCTGGTCAGCAGATGAGGTGCTGGGCAGCAACATGCACGAGTTGACGCACCACTCCCATGCCGACGGCCGCGCCTACCCGGCGCAGGACTGCCCGATCTTCAATGCCTTCCGTCAGGGCCTGCCCTGCCGCATCGATGCCGAGGTGTTCTGGCGCCGTGACGGCCAGCCCTTCCCGGTTGAGTACTCCAGCTACCCCTTGATCGACGCCGGCGTCGTACGCGGCGCGGTGGTGACCTTCATCGACATCACCGAGCGCCGACGCGCCGCCGAGGCGCTGCAGCGCGCGCATGACGAGCTGGAGCAGCGGGTCGAGGAGCGCACGCGCGCGCTGTCGGTGGCGCTGGGCCAGCTGCGCGAGCTGGCGGCCTACTCCGAGAAAGTGCGTGAGGACGAGCGCACCCGCATCGCACGCGAAGTGCATGACGAACTCGGCAGCCTCCTGGTGGCGCTGAAGATGGACGTGAACTGGATGGACAAGCGCCTGGCAGAGCAGCAGCAGCGCACGCCCAACGAGGCCGAGGCCATGCGCACCCGCCTGCGTTGCAAGTGCCAGAACATGAGCCGGCTGATCGAGAACGCGGTCGACAACGTCGGGCGCATCATCACCGATCTGCGCCCCAGCATTCTCGACCACCAGGGCCTGTGGGCGGCGCTGGAATGGCAGGCGCACGACTTCGCCGAATCGGCCGAACTGGCGCTCGACTGGGCCATGCAGGGCACCGACGGCGTGCTGTTGCCGGAGCCGATGGCCATGGCGGTGTTCCGCATCTTCCAGGAGATGCTGAGCAACGTGGGCCGCCACGCGCAGGCCAGCGCGCTGCGGGTGCGCATCGGCGCGGCTGGCGGGGAACTGGCGATCACGGTGCAGGACAACGGCCGCGGCGCGGCCGCCCAGGCCTTCGAGGCGCCTACCGCCTACGGCGTGCTGGGCATGCGCGAGCGCGCGCGCCATTTTGGTGGCGAACTGGAAATCAGCAGCAAAATCGGGCGCGGGACCACGTTCCGCTTGCGCATGCCGCTACGGAATGAATAGCATGATCCGTCTGCTCATCGGCGACGATCACCGCATCGTGCGCGAAGGACTCAAACAGGTGCTGGCCGATGCACCAGATGTGTGCGTTCTGGCCGAAGCCACCAGCGGCCCCGAGGTACTGGACCAGGTGCAGACACAGGGCGGCGCCCAGGGTCTGGACCTGGTGCTGCTCGACATCGCGCTGCCGGGCCTGGACGGGCTGGAAGTGCTGCAGGTGCTGCGCCGCGAGCACCCGGCCCTGCCGGTGCTGATGCTCAGCACCTACCCGGAAAGCCAGTACGCGGTGCGTTGCATCAAGCTCGGTGCCGGCGGCTACCTCAACAAGAGCGCCGACCCTGACGACATGCTGGCCGCCGTGCGCAAGGTGGCAGCCGGCGGACGCTACGTGACGCCGGCGACCGCCGAGGCGCTGGCCGCGGCGGTGGGTGCCATGCGCAAGACCGGCGCGGGGCTGGAGGCGCTGTCCCACCGCGAGCACCAGGTGTTCCGGCTCCTCACCAGCGGTCACAGCGTGAGCGAAATTGGTGCACAGCTCAAGCTGGCGCCCAACACCGTCAGCACCTACCGCGCCCGCATCCTGGAAAAGACCGGCGCCAAGAACGACGTCGAGCTGGCGCTGCTGGCCCAGCAGCACGCGCGCGGCGCCGCCTGACGCATTTTTTGTAGGGCTGGCCCTACACCGTGTGGTGCCGGCTGCAACGAAATGCAGCGGCGGGTGGCGCAGGCATCCAAACTGGCCCGGCCCTTGCGTAGAAGCAGGCATCGCAACTCAAGAGGTGATGCCATGACCCAGTACTTCGACCCCTATGACGCCGACCGCCCCCTGATGCTCAAGTGCAGCTGCGGCCGTGACCACACCGTGGCCGAGCACCAGCAGGAGATGGCGGCAGCCCAGGCCGTGACCGAGCTCAAGCGCCGCAGCGAGACCGCCGAGTTCGAGGCCTACAGCAACGAATTCATCGAAGCCACCCTGGTCAAGGCCATCTTCCCCCAGGACGCGGTGCGCCGTCGCTTCCTGCGCGCCGTGGGCAAGAGCACGGCCATGGCCGCCATTGCCAGCGTGTTGCCGGTGGCCAGCCTGCAGGCCATGGCCCAGGAGAAGGGGGCACTGGAGAAGAAGGACCTGAAGATCGGTTTCATCCCGATCACCTGTGCCACGCCCCTGATCATGGCGCACCCGCTGGGCTTCTACCGCCAGCAGGGCCTGAACGTCGAGGTGACCAAGACGGCCGGCTGGGCGCTGATCCGCGACAAGATGATCAACAAGGAGTACGACGCCACGCACTTCCTCAGCCCCATGCCGCTGGCCATCTCGCTCGGCCTGGGTTCCAACGCCACGCCGATGAACGTGGCCACGATCCAGAACGTCAACGGCCAGGCCATCACGCTGGCGCTCAAGCACAAGGCCAACCGTGATCCGAAGAACTGGAAGGGCTTCAAGTTCGCCATTCCCTTCGAGTACAGCATGCACAACTTCCTGCTGCGCTACTACCTGGCCGAAGCCGGCATCAACCCCGACACCGACGTGCAGATCCGCGTCGTGCCGCCGGCCGAGATGGTGGCCAACCTGCGCGCCGGCAACATCGACGGCTTCCTCGGCCCCGACCCGTTCAACCAGCGCGCGGTGTACGAGGAGGTGGGCTTCATCCACGTGCTGACCAAGGACCTGTGGAACGGCCACCCCTGCTGCGCCTTCGGCACCAGCACCGAGTTCATCCAGAAAAACCCCAACACCTTCGCCGCGCTTTACCGCTCGGTGCTGACGGCCGCCGCCATGGCGCGGGACCCGAAGAACCGCGAGCTGATCGCCAAGGTCATCGCGCCGGCGCAGTACCTCAACCAGCCCGAGGTGGTGCTCAACCAGGTGCTGACGGGCAAGTTTGCCGACGGCCTGGGCAACATCCAGAACGTGCCCGACCGCGCCGACTTCGATCCCATGCCCTGGCAGAGCATGGCGGTGTGGATGCTCACGCAGATGCAGCGCTGGGGCTACATCAAGGGCGAGGTCAACTACAAGCAGATTGCCGAAAAGGTGTTCCTGATCACCGATGCCAAGAAGCACATGAAGGCGCTGGACCAGAAGGTGCCCGACGGGGCCTACCCCAAGTTCAAGATCATGGGGCGCGAGTTCGATGCCGCCAAGGCGGCCGAGTACGCCAAGAGCTTTCCCATCCATAAGGTGACCTGACATGAACGCCGCACGCACACTGCAACTCAAGGCCGCCTTGCTGTCGGTACTGATCTTCCTGGTCGTGCTGGGCATCTGGTACGTCGCCACCGCGTCCTCCGGGGCCGGCGGCGCGGCGGCGGCCATGACACCCGAGCAGATCGAGTACGCCAAGATGATGGGCAAGGAGGTCGGCGCGGCCAAGAGCGGCGGCTTCCCGACGCTGGGCCAGATGGGCAGCACCGTCTGGGGCCACCTGGCCAACCCGTTCTACGACAACGGCCCCAACGACAAGGGCATTGCCATCCAGCTGGCGCACTCGCTGGGCCGCGTCGGCCTGGGCTTTGCGCTGGCCTGCCTGGTGGCGATACCGCTCGGCTTCATCATCGGCATGTCGCCGCTGCTGCGCCGCGCCTTCGACCCCTTCATCCAGGTGCTCAAGCCCATCAGCCCGCTGGCGTGGATGCCGCTGGCGCTCTACACCATCAAGGACTCCTCGGTGTCGGGCATCTTCGTCATCTTCATCTGCTCGGTCTGGCCCATGCTGGTCAACACCGCCTTCGGCGTGGCTT
>CALRMF020000277.1:0-3842 GCA_943369035.1 Curvibacter sp. AEP1-3 | reverse complement strand
CGCCGCTGCGGGTGTAGGCATGGTGGCCCACGGACAGCGGCTCGATCAGCGCGGCCTGATCGAGTGGAATGGAATGGGAGATCGGATGCACCCAGCGGCGCTTCACGGCAATCCGCTCGGACAGCCCGCCGCCACGCCCGCCCAGGCCGATGAAGTTCATGTCCTTGGACAGGTGGTAGTGGTCACCCGGCCCCGTGGGCACGTCGTCGGCCACGATGTAGGGCTCGACCACCACGTGCTGGCCGACCTCGATGTCGTCCACCCCCGCGCCCACGGCGTAGACCACGCCTGAAAACTCATGCCCCATGGTGATGGGCGCGGATTCCCCCGAGATGGGGTGCGGATGGCCGCAGGGCGGGATGAAGATCGGCCCTTCCATGAATTCATGCAGGTCCGTGCCGCAGATGCCGCACCAGGCCACGGCGATGCCCACGGTGCCGGGCTCCACCACGGGTTCGGGGATGTCTTCGATGCGGATGTCGCCACGGTCGTAGAAACGTGCTGCTTTCATGATTCAACTTTCTGGTCTGTGAGGCTGGGTGAAGGGGCGGCACAGCCGCCCCATGAGAGATCGTGAACAGGCTCTTACCGCAGGTGGTGCACCTGCTGCAGGCCGTAGACCTGCACGGGCAGCCCTTCCTGGCGCGCCTTGAGCTGCAGCGCCAGGTACAGCGAGTAATGGCGCGACTGGTGCAGATTGCCGCCGTGGAACCACAGCGCCTGCTGCTGCGTGGGCTTCCACATATTGCGCTGCTCGCCCTCCCAGGGGCCTGGGTCCTTGGTGGTGTCAGAGCCCAGGCCCCAGACCTTGCCCACCTTGTCTGCCACCTCCTGGCTGATCAGGTCGGCCACCCAGCCGTTCATCGAGCCGTAGCCGGTCGCGTAGACCACCAGGTCGGCCGGCAGCTCGGTGCCGTCGTCCAGCACCACCGCGTTTTCCGACAGGTGGCTGATCTGCTTGCCCGCCTGCAGCTTGATGCTGCCGTCAATCACCAGATCGCAGGCGCCCACGTCGATGTAGTAGCCCGAGGCGCGGCGCAGGTACTTCATGAACAGGCCCGAGCCGTCATCGCCGAAGTCCAGCATGAAGCCCGTCGCCTCCAACTGGCGGTAGAACTCCGCATCGCGCTCGCGGATGCGGTCGTACAGCGGCACCTGGAAGTCGGCCATGATGCGGTAGGGCAGCGAGGCGAAGATCAGGTCCGCCTTCTTGGTCGTCACGCCGCTGGCCACGGCGCGCTCCGAATACAGGTCGCCCAGGCCGATGTCCATCAGCGAATCGGAACGCACGATGTGGGTGGACGAGCGCTGCACCATGGTCACATCGGCGCCATGCTCCCACAGGGCCGCGCAGATGTCGTGCGCGGAGTTGTTGGCGCCGATCACCACCACCTTCCTGCCCGCGTAGGCGTCGGGGCCCGGGTGCTGCGACGAGTGCTGCTGCTCGCCCTGGAAGACCTCCTGGCCCTTGATCTTGGGCACGTTCGCCTTGCCCGACATGCCGGTGGCGAACACCACATGCTGGGGGCGCAGCACCAGCGTCTCGCCATCGCGCTCCACCGCGACTTCCCACGCCTGGCTGGCCTCATCGAAGCGGGCGTTGAGGCAGTTGGTGGACGGCCAGTAATTCACCTCCATCACCTTGGTGTACATCTCCAGCCAGTCGCCAACCTTGTCCTTGGGGGCGAACACGGGCCAGTTGTCGGGGAAAGGCATGTAGGGCAGGTGGTCGTACCAGACCGGGTCGTGCAGGCACAGCGATTTGTAGCGGTTGCGCCACTGGTCGCCAGGGCGCGCCTGCCGGTCGATGACGATGTGCGAGACCCCCAGCTGGCGCAGCCGCGCACCCAGCGCAATGCCGCCCTGGCCGCCACCGATGACGAGCACGAACGGCTGGGTCTCGCGGCCCAGTGCCTCGGCCTCTTGCTGGCGGCGCTCCAGCCAGGTCTGGCGGCCGCGCCGGATGCCGTGCTCGGCCCCCATGGGGCGGCGCGTGCCCAGGGGCTCCTCATGCCCCTTGAGCTCCTGGGCGGCCGTCAGCAAGGTCCAGATGCGCCCGTCCTTGATGCGTACATGGCCGCTGCCGCGCGCATGGCGCGTGTCGACCACGATCCAGGCGGACACCAGGCCGTCGGCTTCCTCCACCGCCTCGCGCTCGTCCAGCGAAAAGCGCACGGGCGCCGCGGCGTCCAGCTGGGCGGTCAGCATGTCGGCGATCTGGCTGCGCCCTTCCAGCGTCTTGATGTTCCAGGTCAGCAGCACCAGGTCGCGCCAGTAGCATTCGTCGGCGAACAGGCGGCTGGCGGCCGCGGCATCGCGGTCTGCCAAAGCCTGGTTGAGTGTGTCGAGCAGCGCCTGCGTCCGGGCGCGGGCCGTGTCATGGGTCATGGTTGTCTCCTGTAGGTGGGTCATGCCCGCTGGTTTTTCTTCGGGCAGGCGTTCCAAGGCAATCGCCATGCCAGGCAGGAGAGGCCAGCCGGACAGGCCCGCCGTGCCAGCAAAATCAAGGACTTGCGTGCAGATCCTCGGCACAAACCCTGGGCCCTGGGGCCTGTTTTTCACCCCCGCCGCGCGCAACAGCTGGCGCAGCCCTGCGACACCTGTCGCACCAGGCCTGCTGCACTGCAGCAGCGGCAGTGGGTAAACCTCCATTGGCGCGTGCAGGCGCGGGGCACAGAATCGTCGGCGGCACTTTCACAGACCGCATCGAAGCCCTCCCATGTCCCTGCAGTCCTACGCCTCGCACGTCCAGGAAATCGAAGCCTTCGGCCTGGGCTACTCCAACCGTGGGCAAGAGCGCGACCGCGCGGTGCTGCGCAGCTGGCGCCGCTGCATCGATTCGCACCGGCTCGATCCGGCCCGTACCAGTGAAGCCCATGTCGTCACCGAAGGCCAGTTGCGCGCGCACCGCGAGGAATCCGAACCGCTGATCCGCATCGCCCGCCAGGCCCTTGAGCGGCTGTACCAGCAGCTCAAGGGCCTGGACTACGTGCTGCTGCTGGCGGACCGGCATGGCGTGGCCGTGGACTTCATGGGGCACGAGGCCGATGCCGGCGACCTGCGCCGTGCGGGCCTGTACCTGGGTGCGCAATGGCGCGAGGACCACTCCGGCACCTCGGCCGTGGGGGCCTGCCTGGAAACGGGCGAAGCGTTGACCGTGCACCAGAGCGACCATTTCGACTTCACCCACACCGGCCTGTCCTGCACGGCCGCGCCGATCTACGACCTGCGCGGCGAACTCGCGGCGGTGCTGGACCTGTCGCTGCTTCGCTCGCCCGCCGAGCGGGCCAGCCAGAACCTGGCGCTCAACCTCGTTGTGGCCGCCGCGCGGCGCGTGGAGCAGGCCAACCTGATGGCGCAGTCTGGCCAGGACTGGGTGGTGCGCCTGGCCCAGTCACCCGATTTCCTCGACGTCGATCCCGACGCCTCCATCAGCGTCGACGCACGCGGCCGCATCCGTGCCATGACCCACGCGGGCGCCCGCCTGCTGGCCGCCGTCGCGCAACTGGACTGGCGCCAGCGCCAGAGCCTCATCGGCCAGCCGCTGGAGCGCTTCTTCGACCTGGACCTGCGCGACCTGCCCGAGCTGCGCCGCCATCGCCCGGCGCAGGAGCGCCTGATCCGCGCCCGCGATGGCAGCATCCTCTTCGCCCACGCCATGGAGCCGCAGCGCCGGACACGCCGCCCGCCCGCGCAGGCAACGCCGCCGCAGCCCCCTCTGCCTGCTGCGCTGCAGGCGCTGGATAAGGGCGATGCCGCACTGCAAGCGCTGCTGCGCAAGGCCGCCCGGCTCGCGCCGCAAGCGCTGCCGATCCTGGTGCAGGGGGAGACCGGCGCAGGCA
>CALRMF020000276.1:0-3844 GCA_943369035.1 Curvibacter sp. AEP1-3 | reverse complement strand
TGGAAGATCGACGACGTGCTCGGCGTGTGGCCGCTGCACGGCCTGTGCGGTACCTGGGGCGGCATTGCGGCTGGCCTCTTTGGCAGCCAGGCGCTGGGCGGCCTGGGCGGCGTGTCGCTCGGCGGCCAGCTCATCGGCACTGCGCTGGGCGTGGCCTGGGCACTGCTGGGCGGCGTCGTGGTCTACGGGGTGCTCAAGCTGACGCTGGGCCTGCGCCTGAGCCAGGAGGAGGAGTTCGACGGCGCCGACCTGTCGATCCACAAGATCGGTGCCACGCCGGACCGTGAGGTCAACTGGTAAATGCCCGCGGTGGCCGGGCGGCAAATGACCGCTGGCTGCCGCTTGGCCGCGCTTTTTCGTTGCTTTCGCGCATGTGGCGGGCATTTTTTCCTTTGAATCCACCGGATTCGCGCATAATGGCCGCGTACTGCCGTACCCGGCAGTATGAATTTGCGGTGTATGGTCGGTTTTGCGTCTGCTTTAAGTCTTCACAGGTTTGTTGCTCGCGGCTATCAGACTCCATCGCGTTAACCGAGTCTTTTTGAGGAGTCCCGTCATGGGCAACAAACTTTACGTCGGCAACCTGCCGTACTCTTTCCGCGATGAAGATCTGCAGCGCGCCTTCTCGGCCCACGGCAACGTGACCAGCGCCAAGGTCATGATGGAACGCGACACCGGCCGCTCCAAGGGTTTCGGCTTCGTCGAGATGGGCAGCGATGCCGAGGCGCAAGCCGCCATCAGCGCACTGCATGGCCAGCAACAGGGTGGCCGCGCCCTGGTGGTCAATGAAGCCCGCCCGATGGAAGCCCGTCCCCCGCGCAGCGGCGGCTACGGCGGTGGCAATGGCGGTGGTGGTTACGGTGGTGGCCGTCGCGAAGGCGGCGGTGGCTACGGCGGTGGCCGCAGCAGCTACTGATCGATCCCGCGTCGAATCCAAAAAGGGCCCAAAGGGCCCTTTTTTCTTGCGCGTCGCACACGCCGGCACCCTAGCGCCAACCCCACTTGTGCCAGAAACATTTCTATGGCACAAAACGAATCGCGACAGGCTAGGAGGCTTGCCGCAGGATCGCGGTGATCTGCCGAATGCGCATCGTTGACAGACATTGATTGCGTTTCAGGGACCCCATCGCTTGTTTTTTGTTTTTCAGGAGTCCCTGCATGGGCAATAAACTTTACGTCGGTAACCTGCCTTACTCGGTCCGCGACAACGATCTGCAACAAGCCTTCAGCCAGTTCGGCACCGTGACCAGCGCCAAGGTCATGATGGAACGCGACACCGGCCGCTCCAAGGGTTTCGGCTTTGTCGAGATGGGCAATGACGCCGAGGCGCAAGCGGCCATCAACGGCATGAACGGCCAGCCGCTGAGCGGCCGCAGTCTGGTGGTCAACGAAGCCCGTCCGATGGAGCCGCGCCCGCCGCGCAGCGGTGGCTACGGCGGTGGTGGGGGTGGCGGCGGCTATGGCGGCGGTCGCCGCGAAGGCGGTTACGGTGGCGGTGGGGGTGGTTATGGCGGTGGCAGCGAAGGCGGCGGCGATGGTGGCTTCCGCAGCCCGTACGGCAACCCGCGTGGCGGTGGCGGCGGTCGCCGCGGCTACTGAACCCTGCGCTTAGCCAAGAAGGCCCTTCAGGGCCTTTTTTGTGGCCCGCCCAAGACAGGGCGGTCGCAGTCAGCTATCAAAACAATAGCGGCTTCAGAACTTTTCCGGCCGCAGCACGGCCACATCGGCAAAGAACAGCGTCAGGCCGTAGTGGGGACCATAGCTGTCGAGCACGTGGCGGGCGATCGTGTCGGCCACCGCGGGCTCGCAGATGACCTTCATCTCGATGGTGCGGTCAGCTTCCCAGTTGCCTTCGCGGGTAGCGTTCTCGCTGCCACCGCGCACATCGTGCACCGTATAGCCATGGGCGCCGGCCTGCCGCACATCCGCCACCAGGCGTTTCTCCAGCGCGGCTTCGGCAATGATCACCAGCAGCTTCTTCGGGTGTTTCGTCATCAGGCTCTCCTTCAGGCCAGGCGCTGCGCCAGGGCAAAGTACAGCGGGATGCCCAGCACGATGTTGAACGGAAAGGTCACGCCCAGCGCGGCGGTGATTGACAACGCCGCATTGGCCTGCGGCACGGCGATGCGCATGGCGGTGGGCGCGGCGATGTAGCTGGCGCTCGCCGCCAGCGTGGCCATCACAGTCACGCCACCCAGGCTCAGGCCCAGCCCCAGGCCCACCAGGGCGCCCAGCACCGCCAGCAGGGGCGGCGCCAGCAGGGCAAAGCCCACCAGGCGCAGGCCGTAGCGTCGCAACTCACCCAGCCGGCCGCCGGCCACCAGACCCAGCTCCAGCAGGAACAGCGCCAGCACGCCCTTGAAGGGGTCAATGAAGACATTCTTGATGGGAGCCGTGCCCGCCTCGCCCATCACGCCGCCAATGACCAAGCCACCGACCAGCAGCAGCACCGATTTGCCCAGGAAGACATCGTGCGCCAGTTCCCTCCAGTTGACGCGCGTCGACGCATCGCCAGCGCCCAGGCGCGCCAGCAGGATGCCGGCAATCAGTCCGGGGGCTTCCATCAGGGCCACCCAGAGGGCGGCATGGCTTTCCAGCGGCACGCCGCGCTTGGTCAGGTAGCTGCTTGCCACCGCAAAGGTCACCACGCTGACGGAGCCGTAGTGTGCCGCCAGCGAGGCGCTGTCCACCGCGCTCAGGCCCAGGCGACGCAGTATCGGCACCAGCAGGAAGGGAATGGTAAAACCCAGTGCCAGGCACGCCGCCACCTGTGGCGCCAAGGCCGGCAGCGATTGCTTGCTCAGTTCGATGCCCCCTTTGAGGCCGATGGCCAGCAGCAGGTAAATGGAAAGGGTTTCGTAGAGGGCTTCGGGCAGGCGCAGGTCACTCTTGAACAGGCGAGCCAGCACACCCAGAAGGAAGAAAAGCACGACAACATCCAGCATGGCCTAGATGGTGCCAGCAGTGCCAAGCCCCCGCATGACCAGGGGTCAGCCGTCGGTGCGTCGGTGCTTGCGCGGGCGGCCCACCAGCAGGCGGTCGAACCAGGGGTTGGGCAACAGGCGCAGCAGCTTGGCCACCACCCCCATCTGCCACGGGATGACGCGGTAGCTCACGCCGTCCTCGATGGCGCGCCAGGCCCGATCGGCAAAGGCCTCGGGCCTCATGAGGAAGGGCATGGCATAGCGGTTTCGCCGCGTCAGCGGCGTATCAACGTAACCCGGGCTCAACGTGACCACCTGGACGCCGCTGTCGCGCAACTCCCCGCGCAGGCTCTCGCAATAGCTGATCACCGCCGCCTTGCTCGCGCAGTAGGCACCATGGCCGGGCAGGCCACGGATGCCTGCCACACTGGCCATGCCGACCAGCCGGCCCGTGCCGCGCCGGCGCATCGGCTCGATGAAGGGTTGGAAGGTGGCCGCCATGCCGGTGACGTTGGTCGCCAGGGTCTGCGCCAGCACGTCCAGGTCCGCGCGTACCGCCGTGTCCATGCCGATGCTGATGCCGGCGTTGGCCACCACCACGTCGGGCACGCCCTGGCGGCGCAGACAGGCTTGGCCGGCGGCGACAATGCCGTCGATGTCGGTCACATCAGCGCTATAGATTTGATAGCTGTCTGCGCTGATTTGATGAGCCGCAAGCCATGTTTCGATCTCCTCCGTGCGGCGTGCCACCAGCGCCAGGCGGTAGCCGGCCTGGTGCAGGCGCAGCGCCAGCGCCTGCCCGATGCCGCTGGACGCGCCGGTGATGAAGGCCAACCGCTGCATGCCCGTGAACCTGCCTGGCCTATTTGGTGCTCTTGGGCACCAGCACGCCGCGCACCCGGCCCTGCAGCTGCATGATC
>CALRMF020000275.1:0-3902 GCA_943369035.1 Curvibacter sp. AEP1-3 | reverse complement strand
GAGAAGGGTCTCGGCTCCCTCGATAGCGTGCTGGAGCACCTCAACGGACTGTGGAGCTACGCCACCACCGAATGGCTGCGCCTGACCATACCGAATGAAGACGACGACACCCGCAGCCGCTGGCCCATTCATCCCCTGTGGGTGGAACTGGCATCGGTGGATTGGGAGTCCACCCATTCGGCCCGGCTAGAGCGTTTCAGCACCTCCCGCATCCCTGATGAGCAGAGGCTGGCCATCATGGCCCTGGGGCCGGTGGTGTCCTACATGGCCATCCATGGCTTGGACGACCCAAACCAGGCGGTCGATGCCCTGATGGCATCCGCCTTCCGGCACTACTCGGCCATTGCCCAGGGTAGGGGCCTGACCTTCGAGGAGTTGCTGGGCCTACGGGTAGCCCTCAAGGCGCGGGAGTTCAATACCGGCATCAATGAGCCCGGCCTGGCCGCTGCCTTGCGTAAAGCCGCCAAGGACTCCGGGGCCGACGCCTACCGCCGGGCTTCTCGGGGCGAGTAGGGCAGTGAGAAACAGCCATGCATGAGCCTGGCCCGTCTTTGCTGCCCTTACCGCCAGTGCGGTGCCTGTCCAGGGAACAGGCTGCCGAGTACCTGGGCATCGGTGTCACCCTACTGGACAAGCTAGCTGTGCCGGCTATCCGGTTTGGTCGGCGCTGTGTCTACGACCGGGTTGACTTGGACGCCTGGCTGGACGACCATAAGGGCGAGCGAAGACGGGCCGGAAAGGAGAGTTTATGGCCCGTAACGAAGGGGTCTACCGGCGACCGGATTCCAGTTTCTGGTGGATCAATACGACGCTCCCCAACGGCAAAAGAGTACGCCAAAGCACTGGGACTGAAGACCGAGCCGACGCCGAAGCATTCCTAGCGAAACTCAAGCTGGATGCCTACCGCGAGACGCATTTCGGGATCAAGCCGCAGCGCAGCTGGCAAGAAGCCGTGGTGCGCTTTCTCGAACTCAAACGGGGCTTGAGAAGTTTTTCGGATGTGCAGCGGATTTGCCGCAACTTGGATGGCTACCTGGGAGACATGCTGCTGAGCCAGATCAATGGCGACACGGTGTGGACCATCATCCAGGGCGAACTCAAGAAGGGCAACAAAGCTGCGACGGTGAATCGCTACTTGGCGACCATTCGTGCCTTGCTCCGCATGGCGCGTGATGAGTGGCAGTGGATCGACACCATCCCGAAAATCCGTCTCCTGCCGGGCGAGGTCGAGCGGGACCGCTGGTTGACGCGGGAAGAAGCGGAACGATTGGTTCGCGTCTGCCCACCGCATCTGGCGGCCCTGGTCCGGTTTGCCCTGGCAACAGGCTGCCGTGCGGGCGAGATCACGGGCTTGGAATGGTGTCGGGTGGACTTGAACCGCAAGACCGCCTGGCTGAACCAGACCAAGAACGGAACGCCGCGGGGAGTGCCGCTGAATGAAGATGCGATAGAAGTGTTGAGGGAACAGATTGGTAAACACTCGCGCTACTGCTTCACCTTCCGGGGAGAGCCGTGGCGCTGGCAAGTCACCAATTCTGGATGGCGTGCCGCGCTAGACGCTGCCGGTATCCGGGACTTTCGGTTTCACGACCTGCGCCATACGTGGGCATCGTGGCATCGGCAGGCGGGAACGTCCTGCGATGAGCTCAAGGAATTGGGCGGCTGGAAGTCCAGGGAGATGGTGGACCGTTATGCCAAGTACGCTACCAGCCACTTAACCGTAGCCGCCGCCCGGATCGAGCGTCCGCGTGTCGAAAACGTAGGCAATTTGGTCACGTTTTTGTCACGTTCGGAAATGAAAAAGGACCTGGCCGTGAAGCCAAGCCCTTGAATCGGTTGGTGGGTCCTGTAGGATTCGAACCTACGACCTACGGATTAAGAGTCCGCTGCTCTACCAACTGAGCTAAGAACCCAACGCGAAGCTCGCATTATAGCAGTGTGAAGGGCGCTCTTCTGATGCCCCCAAGCTCACCAGTCTTCCTTCACTGCCAGCACGGCGTCGCGCGCCGCGGCGGCGCGGCCGGCGAGCCAGGCCGTGAGCGTGCCGGCCAGCACCACGGCGGCGCACAGCGCGCCCAGGCGGGCCCAGGGCAGCATCAGGTCCATGCGCCAGTGAAAGCTCTGCGGGTTGACCACGTGCACCAGCACCACGGCCACAGCAAGCCCGAGCGACAGCCCGGCGAATGCGCCGATGGCGGTCCACACCGCGCCTTCGCCGGCCACCACGGCCAAGATTTGCGCGCGCGTCAGGCCCAGATGGGCCAGCAGGCCGAACTCCTTGCGCCGCGCCAGCACCTGCGCGCTGAACGACGCCGCCACGCCGAACAGGCCGATGACGATGGCCACCGCCTGCAGCCAGTAAGTGACGGCAAAGCTGCGGTCGAAGATGCGCAGCGAGGTGGCGCGGATCTGGCTGGCACTGCCGAAGTCGAGCAGCGTGCCGCTGCCGGGGCTGGTGCGCTCGGCCAGCGCGCGCATGGCCTGCTGCACGGCCTCGATGCTGCTGCCTTCGGCCAGCCAGAGCGCGAGGTCGTTGCTGCGCATGTCGCCGGTGAGCTGCTGGTAGATCGGGCGCGCCATGGCGATGGTGCCGCCCTGGCGCGCGTAGTCGCGCCACACGCCCACTATAAAAAACGTAGCTGATGGCGCATGTCCCTGCTGTGCCAGGGGCTCAAAAGCTTTGGAAAACAGGGGGAAGGCCTGGCCCGGCCGGGCGCCATAGAGGTCGAGCATGGCCTCGCTGACGTAGAGGCCGATCTGCCCCGGCGGCACCGGCAGCGCAGCGTCCACCAGCGGCAGGTCGCGCGTCGGGTCACTGAGTTCACGCGCGATCAGCGCCACCGGCGGGCGTGCCGGGTCGAGCTGCAGTGCCATCTGGCGCTGCGCCTGCACGCGCTGCACGCCGGGCAGTTGCGCCACGGCCTGCACGAACGCCGGCGTGAAGTACAACGTGTCGGCCGCAGCCAGGGTGCTGGCGCTGCGCACGTAGAGCTCGGCCGGCAGTACGCGGTCCAGCCACTGGGTGACGGAGTCGCGGAAGCTGGCCACCATCACGGTCAGTGCCACCGCCAGGCTGAGCGCGGCCACCACGCCGCTGACCGCCACGGCCGCGCTCTCGCGCTGGCGGCGCGCGCGCTCCACCGCCAGCAGGGGCAGCGCGGTGTGCAGGCGCGGGGCGATGCGGTCGAGCAGCAGCGCGATGAGCGGCGGCAGGGCGGTGATGCCGCCCACCAGCAGCAAGGCGATCGCCCCATACGCGGCCAAGGGCATGTCAAATACGGGTGGAACGCCCGCCAACAGGGCGCCAAGTGCTATCAAAACCATACCCATCCAGCGGCGCGCCGGGTGGGCGTGGCCGGCGCCCAGTCCTTTGAGGGCCTGCGCCGGCGGCAACCGCTGGGCTTGGCGCGCCGGCCACCAGCCACCGGCCAGGGCCGCGGCCACCCCCAGCAGGCCGTAGCCCGCGGCGGCCGCCGGCTGCCATTGCAGGGCTGGCGCCACGCCGGTGAAGTAGCCGCCGCCCAGGTCGCCACCGAGCAGGCGCAGGGCCAGCGCGGCCAGCGCGGTGCCTAGCGCCAGGCCGGTGGCGCTGCCCAGCACGCCCAGCGCCAATGACTCCCACAGCACCAGGGCCAGCCGCTCGCGCCCGGTCAGGCCCAGCACCCCCAGCAGCGCAAACTGCTGGCTGCGCTTGGCCACGCTCAGGGCCAGCACCGAATAGACCAGGAAGGCACCGGTGAACAGCGCCACCAGCGCCAGCACCGTGAGGTTGACGCGGTAGGCGCGCGACAGGTTGCTCATGCGCTCGGTGGCGTCGCCGGGCGGGGCCAGCGTCAGGGTGGCGGGCCAGTCGGCACTGGCGTGCAGCGCCTGCACGAAGGCGTTGCGGTCCACACCGGGCT
>CALRMF020000274.1:0-3909 GCA_943369035.1 Curvibacter sp. AEP1-3 | reverse complement strand
TATTTAGGAGCTTCCCATGAAAAAACGTGTGTTTCTCAGTGCCTCCGCTGTGGCGGTGATGGCCCTGTCCTCGGCCGCTGTCCTGGCGCAAGACAACACTTTCAAGATCGGCCTGATCTTGCCCATGACGGGGCAGCAGGCGTCGACGGGTCGCCAGATCGAGGCGGCCGCGAAACTTTTCATGGCCCAGAACGGCGACATGGTGGCCGGCAAGAAGGTCCAGCTGATCGTCAAGGATGACACCAGCGTGCCGGACGTCACCAAGCGACTGGCGCAGGAGCTGGTGGTGAATGACAAGGTCAACGTGCTGGCCGGCTTCGGCATCACGCCTTCGGCCCTGGCCACCGCGCCGATCGCCACCCAGTCCAAGACCCCGATGGTGGTGATGGCTGCCGCCACCTCCAGCATCACCCAGGCTTCTCCGTTTGTCGTGCGCACCAGCTTCACGCTGCCGCAGGCCTCGGTTTCCATGGCCGACTGGGCTGCCGCCAAGGGTGGCATGAAGAAGGTGGTGACCCTGGTCAGCGACTACGGCCCGGGCATCGATGCCGAGAAGTTCTTCAAGGACCGCTTCATCTTCAACGGCGGCACCATTGTCGAGTCGCTGCGCGTGCCGATGCGTAACCCCGACTTCGCCCCCTTCCTGCAGAAGGTGCGTGACGCCAAGCCCGACGGCCTGTTCGTCTTCGTGCCGTCCGGCGCTGGCGCTGCCGTCATGAAGCAGTTCCTGGAGCGTGGCATGGACAAGGCCGGCATCAAGCTGATCGGTACCGGCGACATCACCGATGACGACCAGCTGAACGACATGGGCGACGGCGCCCTGGGCGTGGTCACGGCGCACCACTACGCTGCAGCCCACCCGTCTGCCACCAACAAGAAATTCGTCGAGGCCTTCAAGAAGGCCAACAAGGGCATGCGCCCCAACTTCATGGCCGTGGGGGGCTATGACGGCATGCGCGTGATCTACGAAGCGCTCAAAGCGACCAAGGGTCAGGGCGGTGGCGAGGCGCTGCTGAATGCCATGAAGGGCCAGACCTTCGAAAGCCCGCGTGGGCCGATGTTCATCGACGCGCAGACCCGTGACGTGGTGCACAACATCTACCTGCGCAAGGTCGAGCGTCAGGGGGGTGAACTCCACAACGTGGAATTTGACGTCATCAAGGACGTCAAGGACCCCGGCAAGTCCAAGTGATGAGCCGTCCATGGGTGCTGCCGGTCAAGGCGGCGCCCATGGATTTTTTTTTGCCTTGATCGATGTGACCTAGTTCATGCTAACGATTCTGTTTGACGGCATTGCCTACGGCATGCTGCTGTTTATCCTGGCGGTCGGTCTGGCCGTGACCATGGGCCTGATGAATTTCATCAACCTGGCCCACGGTGCCTTCGCCATGGGCGGCGGCTACATCACGGTGGTGCTGATGCAGCGCTACGACGTACCCTTCCTGATCTGCCTGCCGCTGGCGTTCCTCGCCATGGCGCTGCTCGGAGCGGTCCTGGAGCGCACGCTGTACCGACCCATGTACAAGAAGTCGCACCTGGACCAGGTCCTGTTTTCCATCGGTCTCACGTTCATGGCCGTCGCGGCGATGGACTATTTCATGGGGTCGAGCCAGCAGATCGTGCAGCTGCCCGAGTGGCTCAAGGGTCGCACCGAATTGGGCGAGGGTTCGATGATGCTGGGCATGGGGCATTACCGCCTGTTCATCATTGCCGTGTGCGCGGCGCTGACGATTGCGTTGCAGTACATCCTGACCAAGACCCGTTTCGGCAGCCGCCTGCGTGCCTCGGTGGATGACCAGCGCGTGGCCGCCGGTCTGGGCATCAATGTCAACGTGGTGTTCCTGGCGACCTTTGCCGTCGGCTCCGGTCTGGCCGGTCTGGGCGGCGCCCTGGGGGCGGAGGTGATGGGCCTGGATCCGACCTTCCCGCTGAAGAACATGGTGTATTTCCTGATCGTGGTGGCCGTCGGTGGCACCTCGTCGATTACCGGCCCGCTGCTGGCGGCCCTGCTGCTGGGCATTGCGGACGTGGCCGGCAAGTACTTCATTCCGAATTTCGGTGCCTTCATCGTCTACTTCCTGATGATCGTCATCCTGATCTGGCGTCCCCAGGGGCTGTTCGTACGCAAGGGGGGCAAGTAATCATGACCGCACAAGAATCTCTGCACGACAGCCGCCGCTGGAAACTGTGGGAGCCGGTGTTCTGGCTCCTGGCCTTGGCAACGCCCTTTGTGTTGGGCAGCCATGCCCTGATCATCAACGAGATCGCCATCGTGGCGCTGTTTGCCGTCTCGCTGGACCTGATCCTGGGGTACACCGGCATCGTCTCGCTGGGTCATGCGGCCTTCTTCGGCATGGGGGCCTACACCGCTGCGCTGTTTGCCAAACATGTCATGCCGGACCCGCTGGTCGGGCTTGGCGTCGCCATCGTGCTGTCCACCCTCTTTGGTGCCGTGTGCTCGCTGACCATCATGCGCGGCACTGACCTCACCCGTCTCATGGTGACCATCGGCGTCGGCCTGATCATGATGGAACTGGCCAACAAGCTCGACTTCACCGGCGGTGCCGACGGCCTGCAAGGCGTGATCATGGGCCCGTTGCTCGGCCGCTTCGAGTTCGATCTGCAAGGGCAGACGGCGGCCTGGTACTCCCTCTGTGTGCTGCTGGTCTTCTTCATCCTGGCCAAGCGTCTGGTGAATTCCTCCTTTGGCGCCACGTTGATGGCTGTGCGCGACAACCGCCTGCGTGCCATGGCCATCGGCATTCCCGTCACGGCACGCCTGGCCGTGATCTACACCATTGCGGCCGGCGTGGCCGGCGCGGCCGGTGCGCTGCTGGCGCAGACCACCAGCTTCGCCTCGATCGACGTCTTCGAGTTCCACCGCTCCGCGGACCTGAAGCTGCTGCTGGTCATCGGTGGCATCGGCTGGCTGTACGGTGGTGTCACGGGTGCCATCGTGTTCAAGATCATGCAGGACTGGCTGTCCTCTATTACGCCGCAGTACTGGACGTTCTGGATTGGTCTGTTCCTGGTGGTGCTGGTGATGGTGGGCCGTGAGCGCCTGATCCGTCCCTGGACCTGGTTTGGGGGTAAGAAGTGATGAGCAGTCCAGAAATCGTTCTCTCTGCACAGGGGCTGGTCAAGCGCTTCGGCGGCATCACCGCCACCGGCAACGTCAACCTCGACCTGCGCAAGGGTGCCCGCCATGCCCTGATTGGCCCGAACGGCGCCGGCAAGACCACGCTGATCAACCTGCTGACCGGCGTGCTGGAGCCCACCGAAGGCCGCATCCTGCTGCAAGGCAAGGACATCACCAACCTGGCACCGCACCAGCGCGTACGCCGCGGCATGGTGCGCACCTTCCAGATCAACCAGCTGTTCGACACCCTGACGCCGCTGGAGACGCTGGCGCTGACCGTGTCGCAGCACATGGGGCTGGGCGGGCGCTGGTGGCAGCCGCTGGGCAAGCGCCGTGACGTCACCGAGCGCTGCGAGAAGTTGCTCGAGCAGTTCCACCTGACCGAGGTGATGAACCAGAAGACCAACGTGCTGGCCTACGGCAAGCGTCGCCTGCTGGAGATTGCCATTGCGCTGGCCTGCGAGCCCAGCGTGCTGCTGCTCGACGAGCCGGTGGCCGGCGTGCCGGCCGGTGAGCGCGAGGAACTGCTGCAGACCGTGGCAGCCCTGCCGGCCGATGTGTCGGTGCTCCTGATTGAACATGACATGGATCTCGTATTTAGTTTTGCCAACCGCATGACGGTGCTGGTCAACGGCACCGTGCTGACCGAGGGCGATCCCGACGCCATTGCCAACGACCCGCAGGTCAAGGCGGTCTACCTCGGCCACGGCGAGGAGCTGGTGCATGGCTGATCTGCTCAAAGTCGAAGGCCTGAGCGCCGGTTACGGCGA
>CALRMF020000273.1:0-3915 GCA_943369035.1 Curvibacter sp. AEP1-3 | reverse complement strand
CCACATGCCAGCCGACCTGGACCAGGGCCAGCAGCAGCCCCCCGCCCAGGAAGACGGCAGGCACGCGCTCCCGCAGCACCAGTCCCCAGATCAGCAGGCTCAGCCCATAAAAGGCGGTGACGGCCGCAACATCCCAACGGCCCAGGGTGATGGCCGAGGTTTTCATGCCGATCTTCAGGTCATCGTCGCGGTCCACCATGGCGTACTCGGTGTCATAGGCCAGCACCCACAACAGATTGCTCAGCACCAGCCAACCCACCAGCGGCGACAGGGGCACGCCCTGCGCCGTGAAGGCCATCGGAATGCCAAAGCTGAACGCCACGCCCAACACGGCCTGCGGCATGGACACCAGGCGCTTGGCATAAGGGTAGAACAGCGTCACCGCCAGAGCGCCAAAAGACCACAGGATCGTGAGCCCGTTGGTGGTCAGCGCCAGGCCAAAGGCCAGCAAGGCCAGCACAGCCCCCAGCGCCAAGGCCTCGCGCACCGAAACAGCGCCCGAGGTGACCGGCCGGTTGGCCGTGCGCTTCACATGGCGGTCAAAGCCGCGGTCGGCCACATCGTTCACGCAGCACCCGGCACTGCGCATCAGGATGGTGCCCAGCGTGAACACAATGAGCAGATGCCAGCCCGGGAAGCCGCCCTTGGCCACCCACAGCGCACTCAGCGTGGGCCACAGCAGCAACAGCCAGCCGGCCGGCCGGTCCCAGCGGATCAGGCTGAGGTAAAGCGCCAGTCGGCTCGGAGACGGTGTGGCAGAGGAAGGGCTGGAGGAGGCGGTCATCGCAGGCGGGCTCGGTCAAAGAAGGGCGGTGGCGATTTTCGCAGCAAGCCGCCCCGGCCCGAATGCACCCGGGACCGTTCAGAACCGCGAAATCACTCTTCGAGCAGCGAACGCAGCATCCAGGCGGTCTGCTCGTGCACCGTCAGGCGCTGGGTCAGCAGGTCGGCCGTGGGTTCGTCACTGGCCTTGTCGGCCAGCGGGAACAGCTCGCGCGCCGTGCGCGCCACCGCCTCGTGGCCGGTGACCAGGATGCGCACCATCTCCAGCGCCTTGGGCGGGGTGCCCGGGGCGTCGGGCACGGTGGCCAGCTTGCCAAAGTCGGCGTACGAGCCAGGCGCCGCATGGCCCAGTGAACGGATGCGCTCGGCAATCGGGTCCACCGCGTTCCACAGTTCGGTGTACTGCCCCATGAACATGGTGTGCAAGGTGTTGAACATCGGCCCCGTCACGTTCCAGTGGAAGTTGTGCGTGGTCAGGTACAAGGTGTAGGTGTCGGCCAACAGGCGCGACAGGCCCTTGGCGATGGCCGCACGGTCCTTGTCACTGATGCCGATGTTGATCGCGGGCGCCGTCTTGGGGGTGCTGCGGGGGGCTTTGGCCATGGGGTCACTCCTTCAGTGTTGAAAAACAAACCATCCACAAAGGCTTAAGTCGCCACGTCCATGTGGCAGACCTCAAGCCTTTTGTAATCAGAAGATTCAATGTAACGCCGCCAGAAGGTCAGGAACGTAGGACGAGCGCTCAAGGCATCACGACAGACGTTTGACACCGGGCAACTCGCAGGCATAAATCGAGTTGCGCAGGGCGGCAATCGCCTCGTAACGGGTGAAGCTGCGGCGCCACGCCAGCACCACGCGGCGGTAAGGCACATCGCCCTCGAACGGCAGGTACACCACATGGGCCTCGTCGTCGCTCTTGCGGCGGCGCGTGCGCGGGGTCAGAGCGTCCTTGGGCACGCTCAGGCGGGGCACCAGGGTCACGCCCATGCCGGCGGCCACCATGTGCTTGATGGTCTCCAGCGACGAGCCCTCGAAGCTCTTGCGGATGCCCTCGGCATTGCTCGAAAAACGGGCGAACTCCGGGCACACCTCGAGCACGTGGTCGCGAAAGCAATGGCCGTTGCCCAGCAGCAGCATGGTTTCGCTCTTCATCTCTTCGGCCGTGATGCTCTTGCGCGCGGCCAGCGCGTGGGTGCTGGGCACGGCGGCCATGAAGGGCTCGTCGTACAAGGGTGCCAGCGCCAGCCCCGTGTCGGGGAAGGGTTCGGCCATGATGGCGCAGTCGATCTCGCCGGTGCGCAGCATCTCCAGCAGCTTGACGGTGAAGTTCTCCTGCAGCATCAGCGGCATCTGCGGCGTGCGCGAGATGGCCTGGCGCACCAGATCGGGCAGCAGGTAGGGGCCGATGGTGTAGATCACCCCCAGCTTCAAGGCGCCGGCCAACGGGTCTTTGCCACGCTTGGCGATCTCCTTGATGGCCGCGGCCTGCTCCAGCACGCTTTGCGCCTGGCGCACGATCTCCTCGCCCAGCGGGGTGACGCTGACCTCGTTGGCGCTGCGCTCGAACAGCTTCACCTCCAGCTCGTCCTCGAGCTTGCGGATCGCCACCGACAAGGTCGGCTGCGAAACAAAGCAGGCCTCGGCGGCTTTGCCAAAGTGCTTGTCGCGCGCCACGGCCACGGTGTAGTTGAGTTCGGTCAGGGTCATGAAGGTCTTCGCTGCATGCCGGGCCCGAAGGGGCCCGGCCGGTCCTCAGGCTTTGAGGAACTCTGATTTTCCTCCCAACCAGCGGCTCACGTGCGATTGGGCTTTTTCGGGGTAGCGGTCCAGCATCTGGGGTGCGGCCTCGCGGGCCCAGTCCAGCAGCACGGTGTCGGTGGCCAGATCGGCAAAACGCAGCAGCGGCGCGCCCGATTGGCGTGCGCCCAGAAACTCGCCGGGCCCGCGGATCTCCAGATCGCGCCGGGCGATCTCAAAGCCGTCGGCGGTCTCGGCCATGGCGCGCAGGCGCTCACGGGCCGTCTCGCCCAGGCGCCCGCTCTCGTTGGTGGCGTACAGCAGCACGCAGGCCGAGGCCGCCGCGCCCCGCCCCACCCGGCCACGCAACTGATGCAGCTGGCTCAGGCCAAAGCGCTCGGCATGCTCGATCACCATCAAGGAGGCATTCGGCACATCCACCCCCACCTCGATCACGGTGGTGCTGACCAGCACGCCCATCTGGCCGCTGGTGAAGAGCTCCATCACCGCCTTTTTCTCGGCCGTGGGCATGCGCGAATGCAGCAGCCCCACCATCACGCCGGGCAAGGCATCGCTGAGGTCGGCATGGGTGGCCGTGGCGTTGCTGAGGTCCAGCGCCTCGCTCTCTTCGATCAACGGGCAGACCCAATAGACCTGACGCCCTTGAGCGATTTGGTCGGCAATGCGCGCCACCACCTCGTCGCGCCGGCTGTCGGACACCAGCTTGGTCACGATGGGCGTGCGGCCCGGGGGCAGCTCGTCGATGGTGGACACATCCAGGTCGGCGTAATAGCTCATGGCCAGAGTGCGCGGGATGGGCGTGGCGCTCATCATCAGCAGGTGCGGCTCACGCCCACTGCCGTCATCGAGCTTGCTGCGCAAGGCCAGGCGCTGGGCCACGCCGAAGCGGTGCTGCTCGTCGATCAGGGCCAGGGCCAGGTTCTTGAACTTGACCTGGTCCTGGATCACCGCATGCGTGCCCACCACCAGGGCGGCCTCACCGCTCTCCACCAGGGCCAGGGCCGCGCCCCGCTCCTTCTTCTTCTGGGCCCCCGCCAGCCAGGCCACTTTTTTGCCCAAGGGCGCCAGCAGGGGCTCCAGCCAGCCGACCAGCTTGCCGAAGTGCTGCTCAGCCAGGATTTCGGTCGGGGCCATCAAGGCGCATTGCCAGCCCGCGTCGATGCAGATCGCCGCGGCCAGCGCCGCCACCACGGTCTTGCCCGAGCCCACATCGCCCTGCAGCAGCCGGTGCATGGGCACGCCGCGCGCCAGATCGTGCGCGATCTCTTCGCACACCCGGCGCTGGGCCGCCGTGAGCGCAAAAGGCAACACCGCCAGCAACTGCTCGTGCAAGGACAGCACGCCGCGCTGGTGCCGCGGCTGCAGCGCCGGGGC
>CALRMF020000272.1:0-3922 GCA_943369035.1 Curvibacter sp. AEP1-3 | reverse complement strand
GCCACCCTGGCAGCGAGGTGGCTGGCATGAGCGTGCAACAGAATTCCCTGCCGCGCGCGCTGGCCACGCTGGCCGCGGGCGCGCTGTTCGGCTTTGGCCTGTCGCTGTCGGGCATGGTGCGGCCCGAGGTGGTGCTGAGTTTTCTGCGCTTCTCGGACTTCGGCCTGATGCTGGTGATGGGCGGCGCGGTGCTGGTGGTGCTGCTGGCCTACAAGGGCGTGCCACGCATCCTCAACCGGCCGCTGCTGGGCGACATCTTCCACACCCACCCGAGCGAATGGAACCGCGACACGCTGCTCGGCGCGGCGCTGTTCGGCGTGGGTTGGGGCCTGTGCGGCGTCTGCCCCGGCCCGGCGATTGCCGGCCTGGGCACCGGCAACCTGGATTTGCTGTGGGCACTGGGCGGCATTGCGCTGGGCGCGCTGGTGCAGGGCCTGGTGGCCAGCCGCAAGGCGCGCTGAGCCGGCACGGCCACAACCCAAGCGGGGCCACGGCCCCGCTTTTTCATGGGCTCACGGTGACCACGGCGCCTTGCACCACAGCTGTTCGCAAGGCACGCCGTCGCGGTTGCCGTCCATCTGCACGCCGGGGCAATGCTGCAGGAAGAACCTGGCCTCGGCGCACGAGGTCATCTGGGAACAGTACTGCCGGCCATCGCAACTGAAGGAGCCGACTGCCGGCACGGGCTCGGCCGGCGCTTCCTCGGCCTGCACAGGCACCGCGTGGGGCAGCACCTGCAGGCGCGTCTGGTGCTGGTACTGCTCGTAGCCGTACCAGAGCACGGCGGCCACGATGCACAGCGCCACCAGCGGCTGGCCCCAGCCGGCGGAGGGGCGTGCCTCGGGTGCGGCCGGGCGCGTGGTACGCACCGGCGGCGTGGCGGCAGCAGCAGGCCGCACCGGCCGCCGCACGCGCACCGCGCGCTTGCCGTCGGCCGTGGTCTCCACTTCGAACGAGAGCGTTTCGCCCACGCGGGGCGGGTGGGCGTCGCGCGGCAAGGCCGACGCATGAACAAAGATGTCTTGCCCGCCCTGGCGTGGCACGATGAAGCCGAAGCCGCGCTCGGCGTCCCAGCTCTTGAGCGTGCCGTCAAAGCGCATGGCACGACTCCGTGCGGGCGCAGCCGCCCGCCTGCATGTCCATCGGCTGGTACATGGTTCCTCCCCTGTCTCCTTTTTTTTGCGCATCTTAGCCGGCCCCGGCGGCCTGCCCGCCGCCAACACCCTGGGGGGTTGCTGGCAGACCATGGGGCGCGCTTCTACACTGGTGTCTCACACATCAGGGAGGACACAATGGACAAGACATTCAACCCGGTCGGCTGGTTCGAGCTGTACGTGAGCGACATGGCTCGCGCCAAGGCCTTCTACAGCGCCACGCTGCAGCGCGAGCTGTTCGACCTGCCCGCCTCGCCGGGCATCGACATGCAGATGGCGGTGTTTGCGCAGGACATGAACGTCTCGGGCGCATCCGGTGCACTGGTCAAGAGCGGCATGCAGGCGCCGGGCCCGGGCGGCACGTTGGTGTACTTCAGCTGCCTGGACTGCGCGGTGGAGGCGGCACGCGCCGCGGCTGCCGGCGGGACCGTGCGGCAAGCCAAGACGAGCATCGGCGAGTACGGCTTCTACGCCCTGGTGCAGGACACCGAGGGCAATGTGATCGGCCTGCATTCGCTGCAGTGAGGCGCCATGGCCTATGACGCCCACCTGGTGGACCTGATGCGCAGCGCGCTGCGCGGGCGCCACCGTTTCACCGAAAAGCGCATGTTCGGCACCTGGTGCTGGATGCACGAGGGCAAATTGGTCTGTGGTGCCGGCACCGGGCGCTACCTGTTCCGCGTGGGCAAGGCGCTCGAGCCCGAGGCCCTGGCCCGCCCCGGCGCTACGCGCATGGAATCCGCCGGGCGGGCCATGAGCGGCTTCATCTGGGTGGACGCTGACGCGGCGCTGGACGAAGGGCTGGAGCGCTGGGTGGCGCTGGCCATGCGCTGCGTGGACAGCCTGCCGCCGAAGTGAAGCCGGGGCGCGCGCCAGCGGGCGCCGCCGGGTTCTGCCGTACCATCGGCACTACAGGCCTCATCCCGAGACCCCAACCCAGGAGGTCTTATGGCCAAAGGTGAACAGCGCAGCAACAAGATGGCGAAGAAACCCAAGAAGGACACCTCGCCCCCCAAGACCTCTGTCTCGGACCGCCCGATGGCGCCCACCACCACCGTGATCCCGCGCGGCAAGGACAAGACCAAGGGCAAGTAAGCACCCGCAGGGGTGCCTCGCCCTCCCCTGATGTCGGATCGGGTGCCTACCCCTTGGGGTAAACCCGGACTCGAATAACCCTTCGTTATGCCGAAGAATTATCTGGCTCGTCCTCGGACGAGGCGGCCAGCCGCAGCGCATGGCCGCGATCCGGCCCCACGCTCCCGTGGGCCAGGACCCGCATAACAACGAACAACAAAGGCACATCGAATGGGATTCATCAACAAGCTCAAGGTCATTCAGCGCTTCGCGCTGCTGGGTGTCATCGGCCTGGTGCTGTGCGTCACGCCGACCCTGCTTTTCGTGCGCACGGCGTACCAGAGCATGCAGGCGGCGACGCTGGAGGCGCAAGGCATTGCGCCCACCCGGCACCTGCTGAAGGTGCTGCAACTGACACAGCAGCACCGCGGCCTGAGCGCCATGGTGCTGGGTGGCAACGCGTCGGCGCAGGCGGACCGCAGCGCCAAGCAGGCCGAGGCGGAGAAGGCCTACCAACAGCTGGGCGCCACGATCGACACCGGCATCCACGACAGCACGCTGCGCAACGAGTGGCAGGCCGCGCTGAAGGACTGGAAGGCGCTGAGCAGCCAGGTGGCCGAAGGCAAGCTGCTGCAGCCCCAGAGTTTTGCCGCGCATACCGCACTGATCGGCAAGCTGCTGGAGCTCATCGACCACCTGGCCGACCACTACGGCCTGTCGCTGGACCCTGAGCTGGACAGCTACCAGCTGATCCAGTCCACCCTCTATGCGCTGCCGATCCTGAGCGAGGAGCTGGGCAAGTCACGCGCCCGTGGCAGCAGCATGCTGGCCAACAAGATGGCGGCGCTGGACGAGCGCGAGTCGCTGGCCATCTACATCGCCCGCGCCGGCGTGGAACAGGAGCGCATGGTGAAGGCCTACCGCAAGGCCGCCAACGCCAGTCCGCTGATCAAGCAGACGCTGGACAAGCCGATGCAGGAGGTGCTGACGCTGACGCAGCAGGCCATCAAGCTGGCGGGGGAACAGGTGATCAATGCCGAGGAGCTGTCGTATGACCCGGCGGGCTACTTCGGGCAGTTCACCAAGGCGATCGACGCGCAGCTCAAGCTCAACGACGCGGCCATGAACCTGCTGGGCCAGATCCTCGACGACCGCGCCAATGGCCTGCAGCGCGTGCTGCTCACCCTGCTGGGGGTGCTGCTGGTGCTGGCTGTGCTGGGCGCCTGGGTGGGCCTGCTGGCGGCGCGCTCGATCACGCGGCAGCTGGGCGGTGAGCCGGACGAGGTGATGGCCATCGCCGATGCCGTGTCCAAGGGGGACCTGAGCACGCCGATTAGGCTGGAGAACCGCTCGCAGGCCAGCATCATGGCCGCGATGGCCGCCATGCAGGCCTCGCTGCAGAACGTGGTGGGCACGGTACGCCAGAGTTCGGAGGCCCTGGCTTCGGCCAGCAGCCAGATTGCCCATGGCAACCAGGACCTGAGCGCGCGCACCGAAAGCCAGGCCAGCGCACTGGAAGAGACCGCCGCGTCCATGGAGGAGCTGGGCTCCACGGTGAAACAGAATGCCGACAACGCCAAGCAGGCTAACCAGCTGGCGCAAAGTGCCTCCACCGTGGCGGTGCAAGGCGGCGAAGTGGTGGCCCAGGTGGTGGACACCATGAAGGGCATCAACGAGTCGAGCCGCAAGATCAA
>CALRMF020000271.1:0-3924 GCA_943369035.1 Curvibacter sp. AEP1-3 | reverse complement strand
ACCACACCATGTCCGGACCGCTTACCCTCGAACCCACTGCCGCCGCCATCCTGCACAGCATGCCGGAGGCGGTGGTCTTCTGCGACCTCGACGGCATCATCCGGGTCTGGAACGGTGGCGCCGAGAAGGTGTTCGGCTGGTCAGCCACCGAGGCCATCGGCCAGAGCCTGGACCTGATCATCCCGGAGCGCATGCGCAAGGCGCACTGGGACGGCTTCAATCAGGCCGTTGAGCGCGGCGGTGTCAAGCCCGGCCGCACCTCCATGATCACGCGCTCGCTGCACAAGAGCCTGGAGTCCATCTACGTTGACATGAGCTTCGAGATGGTGAAGGACGCGCAGGGCCGCATGCTGGGTTCGCTCGCTGTGGCACGCGATGCCACAGCGCGCTTCACGGAGGAAAAGGCGCTGCGCAAGCAACTGGCCGAGTTGACGACCAAGCCGGCGGGCTGAGGGGGCGGAGCATGGGAAGCGCCCTGCCAGGGTTCGATACACCGGCCGTCGGGTTCGAGCAACCCTACGAGATGCTCGAAGCCTGCCATGAGCGCGTGCAGCGCAGCCTGGACCTGCTGGGCCGGCTGCTGGACTATGTCGAACAGCAGGGACACGACGCGCAGAGCCGTTCGGCCGCGGTCGACGTGCTGCGCTACTTCGACATCGCCGCCCCACTGCACCACGCCGACGAGGAAACGCATGTCTTTCCGCTGCTGCTGGCCGAGGGCGATGCCGATCTGCATGCCCTGGTGCACAGGCTGCGAGCGGATCACCGGCGCATGGAGACGCTCTGGGCCGAGGTCCGCCTGCCGCTGCTGCGCTGGTGCGAGCCGGGCTGCACGGACGCGCCGGACCGGGCCACGCGCAACACCGTCACGGCGTTTCGCGCCCTCTATGGCGGTCACATTGCCCACGAGGAAGGGACGGTTTTCCCGGCCGCACGCGCGCGCATGGACGACGCCATGCTGACCGACATGGGCCGGCAGATGCAGGCCCGTCGGCAGGGCTGATCAGTCGCGCACCACGAAGACGGGCAGGTGCGCGTGCGACAGCACACGCTGCGCCACGCTGCCCAGTACCACCTTCTCGATGCCGTGGCGACCGTGTGAGCCCATGACAATCAGGTCGGCCCCGAAGTTCTTGGCCGCGTCGAGGATGCCGCGCCAGGTGGCGTGCTCCTCCACCACCTTGGTGGTCGGTGCAATGCCGGCCTGCGTCAGGGTCTGGCGTGCCGCCTGGATGGCCTGCTCGGCCTCTGCGGTGGCGGCACTCAGGTACTCGGCTTGGCCATAGGCAAAGTCGCTGCCCAGGCCGGTGAAGGGATAAGGGTCGATGACGTAGATCACGCTGACCGCGCTGCCAAAGGCCTGGGCCAGACCGGCCGCCTTCTCGACGGCTTTCTGGGCGGTTTCGGAGCCGTCAACCGGAACCAGGATGTGCTTGAACATGGATCGCCTCCTTGTGTGTCGTCGGTTCTACTATGCGCTGAATTGATCTGCGTCATTTTGCGCAACATCAAGCATCCGCTTCATGCCTCGCCCTGAAAGCCACCGGCGCGCAGGGTGACGACCAGCGTGTCACGGTGGCCAGCCGCGGCCAGTGGCTGGATCGGCGTCGTTTCGTGGATCACGCGCGCATCGTCCAGCAGCAGCAGCGACCAGGGCTCGCTCAGCGTGAAGCGCTGGCCATTGGGGCCCTCGGCCTCGAAGACGCGCGTTTCCCCTCCCTTGACCGCCTCGCGGGCCAGCAGAAAAACCGCCACCAGATCAACGCCGTCGCGGTGCGCACCTTCCGGCGTGGGCCGGCCGATGCCATCGGTGGTGTCAATGCGAAACGGGTGCGCCTCCACGTACCAGGGCTGCGACCCGCGCAGACCGGACGCCACGGCACCGAGCCAGCGCAACAGGCCTGTCCACGCCGGCTGCTGCAGCATGGCCGGCGCCATGGGCTCGAACAGGCGCTGCATGCCGCCGTGCAGGGCGTTGTACTCGATCGGCTGCCAGTGAGCGCGGTGCGGCACCTGGCGCACCTGGGCTTCATCGACCACAAAACAGGAATGGCGCCGGCGCCGGTAGCGCCCACCGTCTTTCAGGAAGGCGTCGGGTGGCAGGTCGTCCCAGTAAGGCAGCAAAGCCTGCAAGGCCGGCAGCGCGCAACCGCTGGCGGCGCACACGCCGGCGGCATCGAGCACGGCGAAGCCGCGCTGGCGCAGGGTGTCGTTCAGGACCGAAGGGGCCACCGCCGGTGGCGCAAACAGGGTTTGGGGCATGAGGTCGCAAGCTTAACCCGCGCAGCCCAGGGCGCGCTGCATGCGGGCCAATTCCCGCCAGCTTTCTGACCTGGGTCAACCCGCTCGGCCCGCCCAACGCTTAGGCTGCGGGCTCTACTCTGGAGTTGACACATGGCTGTGCTGCAATGGTCCGAGGCCCTGGTGCTGGACCTGCCCCTGATGGATGACACCCACCGCGAATTCGTCGATCTGCTCGCCTCGGTCGATGCGGCCACCGACGCCGAACTGCTGGCACGCTGGCAGGCGCTGATCGAGCACACCGACGACCATTTCGGCCGTGAGGATGCCTGGATGAAGCACACCCGCTTTGCCTCGTCCAACTGCCACTCCATGCAGCACGAGGTGGTGCTCAAGGTGATGCGCGAGGGCCTGGCGCAGGGCCGCCAGGGCAGCCTCGGCGTCGTCCGTGAGATGGCCTCGGAACTCGCCCTCTGGTTCCCACAGCATGCACAGAGCATGGACGCCGCACTGGCACTGCACCTGCGTCGGGTCGGCTACGACCCGGTCACCGGCGTGGTGTCCGCGCCCGAGGCGCTGCCGGCCGGGGAACTGCACGGCTGCGGCGACAGCTGCTCCACCGATGCGGCGCCTGCGGCCAAGCCGGCGCTGGTCACCACCTGGTAGAGCGCAAGCCCCTCAGCGCACCGCCTCGCCTTCGGTCTCGTACGCGGGCAACCGCGCCCCGCAGTGCAGGCAGTAGTTGGCCTCCGGCGCATGGCCTTCGGTCAGGCACTCGTGGCAGGTGCGGGTGGTGGGCGTGCGCGCCACGCGCTGCGCCGTCATCTCCGCCGTCACGATGCCGGTCGGCACCGCCAGCGTGCCCCAGCCGAGCAGCATCATCAGCGAGGCGATGAAACGACCCAGTTCGGTCTTGGGTGTGATGTCCCCGAAGCCCACCGTGGTCATGGTGGTGATGGCCCAGTAGACCCCGGTCGGGATGTTGGCGAAGCCGTTGGCCGGCCCCTCCACCACATACATCAGCGTGCCCATGACCAGCACCACCATCAGCACCGCTGAAATGAAGACCAGGATCTTGCGCCGGCTCGCGCGCAGCGCCTGGCCCAGTGCCTGGTACTCGACCAGGTAGGCAGTGAGCTTGAAGATGCGGAACACCCGCAACAGGCGCAGCACCCGCACATCGATCAGCGCGTGCGCCTCGGGCACCAGCAGGGCCAGGTAGGTGGGCAGCAGCGCCAGCAGGTCAATGATGCCGTAGAAGCTCAGGGCGTAGCGCAGCGGGTGACGCACGCAGGCCAGGCGGGCCAGGTACTCGAGCGTGAAGGCCGCGGTGAACAGCCACTCGAGGCTGAAAAACAGCTGGTGGTAGCGCGACGCAAGTGCCTGCACGCTGTCCATCATCACCACCACGATGCTGGCCAGGATGAAGACGATCAGCCACTGGTCGAACAGGCGGCCAGCCCGTGTGTCGGCCTCGAAGATGATGGTGTACAGGCGCAGGCGCCAACCTGTCAGCGGCTTGCCCAGGGAGTCCTGCGGATCGGTCTGCTTCATGCGCTCGTGCTTCCGAAGCCGCGGGTTGCGGCCTTATCCGGGGCGATTATCCACGCGCGCCTGCGTCGGCCAGCTCTGCTTCCTGCAGCGCGCGCCACATCACCTTGCCGCTGCCGCTCTTGGGCAGGG
>CALRMF020000270.1:0-3942 GCA_943369035.1 Curvibacter sp. AEP1-3 | reverse complement strand
ATCCATCTGGGCTACCGGCTGGGGCGAAATCATCTGCTGGCGCTATTGGAGTCACTTGAGTCGATTGGCGTCGATCATGTAATTCTCAATCTCAAGTATGGCCATCGTCCGGCATCAGAAGTCATTGATGAACTTGGCTCTTATATCGTGCCCCGGTTTACCGCGCACTCGCCATGAGTTTGCAAGAGACCAACTCGTTATGGGGAGTCTGACGCGCGTTCTGTGCTGCACTAGACGGTTGCAGAGACTAGCGGGCAGCGCACGCGGCGAACAGGTGGATGGCATTGCTGATGCCGACATCACTCTGGACTTTGCGGTAGTGGCTCTCACTACATCCGTGCACTGCTATTAGTAATTTAGATATTATAATATCGAGAAAAGTAGTTTTGAGGTTGTCATGAGCATTGATATCCATGAGGCACTGAAGGCTTTGGACAACCCCGCCCGATTGGCGATCTTGGCCAAGCTCAAAGACCCACGCAAACACTATCCGGAGCAAGAGGTCGATCCCGAAAAGGTCGGGGTTTGCGTGAGCATCATCCAGGAGAGTGCGGGGCTGTCACAGTCGACCATTTCACAGTACTTGACGGTCTTGCAGCGGGCCAAACTGGTCACGTCCCAGCGCATCGGACCTTGGACCTATTACAAGCGTCACGAAGGGAATATTGAAGAGTTGCTGAAGAGCCTGCAAACGTTGATCTGAACATTGGCCGTGCCGTTGCGGTGTGCGCGGCGCGGATTTTCACCGGCCTCGACGACAACGCAGAACATGCCAGGAACCAAGCTTACGTTGTCGAAGTGGCCCAGCGTTTGGCGTCAATCTGGCTATACCGAAACACCACGCTCGGAAAGACCCGTTTCCAAGAGCCACATGGGGGCCAAGCGGACGGAAGCCGGATCAGGTTTCAGAAAGCACCGGCATATGATGGACACGGCTAAGTTATTGATAAACCTGCTGTATCTGGTTTGAGCGCAGTCCAGCGAATTTCGGTGCTGGAGTCATCGTGAAATAAAAAAGCCGGCAATGCCGGCTTTTTTATTGGAGCAGAGACGCGAACTCAGCGACGGGTGACCAGCGGACCGGCCTGCGATGCGAAGTAAGCGGCCAGATCGGCCATGTCCTGATCGCTCAGCGCACCGACCTGAGCCGCCATGATGGCGTTCTTGCGCGTGCCCTTCTTGTACTGCAGCAGCGCCTGCAGCAGGTAGTCCTCGTGCTGACCACCGATGCGCGGGAAAGCCGGCGCCGGGCTGTTGCCGTCGGCACCATGACAGGCGGCGCAGGCGGCGGACTTTTCCTTGCCCTTGGCGGCATCACCGGCGTGGGCGACGGACATGCCCGCCAGGGTGGCGAGCGCAACGAAAGCGAATTTCTTCATCATGGCCTGCGTTCCTTATTTCTGGGCGCCGTAGTAGGCGGCGAGGTCGGCCATGTCCTGCTCGGTCAGGCTGGCGGCGATACCGGTCATCGTCGGGTGCTTGCGGTCACCGTTCTTGTAGGCCTGAAGCGCGGCCACGATGTACTCCGGGTACTGACCGCCGATGCGGGGCACCTTGTAGGTCTTCGGGAATGCGGTCTGATAGCCCGGAATGCCGTGACAGCCGACGCACATCGAAATCTTGTCCTTGGCTGCATCGGCATTGCCCTCGGCAGCGAAGGCGAGCGGGCTGGCGCAGACGGCTACGACAGCAAGAAGGGTCCTGGCGCTCATCGAGTCTCTCTTCTTATGGGTTAAGTGGATTCCTGCAAAATCGCGGCGCAGTTTAGCCAAGTACTTGATGAGCGTCAAAATTAGTGCGCCGCAACAGTGCTTGTCGACCGCGCCGCAGGCGCCTTTCGTCAGACCGCCGAGGTATCGACCACCAGACGGCCACGCACCTTGCCGTCGATGAAACGCGGTGCTACCGCGATCACGTCGGCAAGCGGCACCACCTCGGTCATGCGGTCCAGCAGGTCCATCGGCATGTCGCGCACGATGCGTGCCCAGGCTGCCTCGCGCGGTGCACGGGCGACAGTGACGCTGTTGACGCCGTAGAGGGTGACACCACGCAGGATGAAGGGCGCCACCGTGGCGGGGAAATCCATGCCCTGCGCCAACCCACAGGCCGCCACCGCACCGTTCTCGCGCGTCGCCGCGCAGGCATTGACCAGCGTGTGCGAACCGACGCTGTCGACGACGCCCGCCCAGCGTTCCTTCGCCAGCGGACGGCCGGGGGCCGACAGCGTGGCACGATCGATCACCGATTCGGCACCCAGCGACTTCAGGTAATCGGTTTCCTCCAGCCGGCCGGTGCTCGCCACCACGCGGTAACCGAGCCTGGCGAGCAGCGCCACGGCAACCGAGCCGACGCCACCGCTGGCGCCCGTCACCAGCACCTCGCCATCACCCGGCTGCAGGCCGTGACGTTCCAGCGCCATCACGCACAACATGGCGGTGAAACCGGCGGTACCGACCGCCATCGCATGCTTCGCATCGAGCCCGGCGGGCAGTCCGACGAGCCAGTCGCCCTTCACCTGCGCGCGCTGCGCCAGACCGCCCCAGTGACCTTCGCCGACGCCGAAGCCGGTCAGCACCACCTGGTCGCCCACCTTCCACAGCGGGTGACTGCTCTGTTCCACCGTGCCGGCGAAATCGATACCCGGCACCATGGGCCACTTGCGCACGATGGGACTGCGTCCGGTGATGGCCAGCGCATCCTTGTAGTTCAGGCTGGACCAGTTCACCGCCACGCGCACATCGCCCTCCGGCAGCGCCGCTTCGTCAAGATCCTTGAGGCTGGCGAGCGTCTTGCCGCCCTCGCCCTGCTCCAGCAATATTCCTTTGAACATTCCTTCTTTCCTCCGGTCGTTGGCGTCGGAACGTCATCGATGACGTATCCCGGTGCCGGGCAAGCATACTGCACCCTGACCGTAAGGTGTTCCGCCCCCGGGCGGTCTGCTGCCGCACAGACATCAAGGACCCTCCTGCATGCACGCCACCCTGCCGCTGCTGTCCCGCACCGACTTCCCGCCACTGCGCCGCCATCGCACCGAAGTGCTGCAGGTCAATCTGGGCTACACCTGCAACCAGAGCTGCCTGCACTGCCACGTGAATGCAGGCCCGACGCGCACCGAACAGATGAGCGCCGAGAACATCCGCGCCGTGCTCGACTTCATCCGCGCCAGCGACGTTCGTCAGCTCGATCTGACCGGCGGCGCACCGGAAATGAATCCGCACTTCCGCGCGCTGGTGGTCGAGGCGCGCGCGCTCGGCGTATCGGTGATGGACCGCTGCAACCTCACCATCCTGTCCGAACCGGGCCACGAGGGATTGGCGGCCTTCCTGGCCGAGCAGAGCGTGCAGGTGACCGCGTCGCTGCCCTGCTACCTGGAGGACAACGTCGACCGGCAGCGCGGCAGCGGCGTGTTCGCACGCAGCATCGCCGGACTGAAGCAGCTGAATGCGCTCGGCTACGGCCGGGCGGACAGCGGTCTCGAACTGAATCTGGTGTTCAACCCGCAGGGCCCCGCACTGCCACCGCCGCAGGCCCAGCTGGAAGGGGCGTATCGCGAGCACCTCGGGCGCGCATACGGCATCGTGTTCACCCGCCTGCTGACGCTGGCCAACATGCCGATCCAGCGCTTCGGCTCGACGCTGGTGTCCAAGGGTCTGTTCTCCGGCTACATGGAATTGCTGCGCGGCGCGCACCGTGACGACAACCTGCAGAACGTGATGTGCCGCAACCAGTTGAGCGTGGACTGGCAGGGCCACGTGTACGACTGCGACTTCAACCAGATGCTGGGGTTGCCGCTGCGCATCGAGGGACGGCCGCGCACCCATCTGTCGCAACTGCTGGGGCGCGATCTCGATGGCAATCCGGTGGTGGTGGCCGATCACTGCTATGGCTGTACCGCCGGACAGGGTTCGTCCTGTGGCGGCGCACTGAACTGAACGCGCCGCG
>CALRMF020000269.1:0-3947 GCA_943369035.1 Curvibacter sp. AEP1-3 | reverse complement strand
TCCCTGTTGGTGCTGCTGATCGGGGCGGTGAGTTTCACCAAGCTGCCGGTACGCGAGTACCCGAAGATCGATGAACCGGTGGTGACGGTGAATGTGCGTTATGCCGGCGCCTCGGCCGAGGTGGTGGAGTCGCAGGTGGCCAAGCCGCTGGAAGACTCGATTGCCGGCATCGACGCGGTGGATGTCATCACCTCGATCTCACGCGCCGAGCAGGCCCAGATCACGGTGCGCTTCCGGCTGGAGAAGGATGCCGACGCCGCTGCCGCCGAGGTGCGCGACCGCACGGCGCGCGTGCGCAACAGGCTGCCACAGGCGATCGACGAGCCAGTGATCGCCAAGGTCGAGGCCGATGCCTTTCCGGTGATCTGGCTGGCCTTTTCCAGCGACACCCACACGCCGCTGCAGATCAACGAACTGGTCAACCGCATTGCCAAGCCGCGCCTGCAGACCGTGACCGGTGCGGCCGACGTGCGCATCTTCGGCGAGCGCAAGTACGCCATGCGGGTCTGGCTCGATCCGGATCGCCTGGCCGCCTACCGGTTGACCACGCAGGATGCCGAAGACGCCCTGCGGCGCAGCAACCTGGAGGTGCCGGCCGGGCGCATCGAGAGCCAGCAGCGCGAGTTCTCGGTCACGTCCAACACCGACTTGCGTACGCCGGCGCAGTTCGGCGAGATCGTGCTCAAGAACGTCAACGGCTTTCCGGTCAAGCTGCGCGACGTGGCACGCATCGAAGAGGGTGCGGCGGAAGAGCGCACGTCGGTGCGTCTCAACGGCCGCCCGGCCATCTCGGCCGGCGTGATCCGTCAGGCCACGGCCAACCCGCTCGACTTGAGCCGTGGCGTGCGCGAGATGCTGCCCAAGCTGCAAGCCGACCTGCCACCAGGCATCAGCATTAACGTGGCCAACGACAACTCGGTCTTCATCGACCGTTCGGTGAAGAACGTCTACAAGACCATCCTGGAAGCCGTGGTGCTGGTGGCCTTGGTGATCTTCGTCTTCCTGCGCACGCTGCGCGCCTCCATCATCCCCATCGTCACCATTCCGGTTAGCCTGATCGGCACCTTTGCGCTGATGGCGCTGGCGGGCTTCACCGTCAACACGCTGACGTTGCTGGCGTTGGTGCTGGCCATCGGTCTGGTGGTGGACGACGCCATCGTGGTGCTGGAGAACATCTACCGCCACATCGAGCAAGGGTTGGATCCGTTCAGCGCCGCCATCAAGGGCGCGAAGGAGGTGGGCTTTGCCGTGGTGGCCATGACGCTCACGCTGGCCGCAGTCTATGCACCGCTGGCCTTCACGCCCGGGCGCACCGGCCGCCTCTTCGTCGAGTTTGCGCTGGCGCTGGCGGGCTCGGTCGTTGTCTCGGGCTTTGTGGCGCTGACGCTCTCGCCCATGATGTGTTCACAGCTGCTGCGGCACAACGCCAAGCCCTGGTTCTTCGATCGCTGGATGGAAAACGCGCTCAACGCCGTGACCGATGGCTACGAGCGCCTGCTGCGCCGGGTGCTGGGCATGCGCTGGGTCGTGCTGCTGGTGATGGCAGGCGTCGGCCTGGCGATCTGGGCCATCCTGCCTGGCATGAAGCGCGAGCTGGCACCGCTGGAAGACCGGGGCGTGATCCTGAATGTGGTGAATGCCCCGGACGGCGCCACGCTGGACTACACCGACCGCTACGCTTCTGCCATCGAACGTATCGGCTCTGCCTACAAGGAGTTCGACCGCATCTTCGTCGTGACCGGCAATCCGACCGTGAGCCAGTCCAACGTCTTCTTCCGTGCCGTCGACTGGGACGAGCGTGAGCGCACCACGTTGCAGATGGCGCGCGAGATGCAGCCCAGGATCAACGCGCTGCCTGGGGTGCAGGCCTTTCCGATCACACCACCATCCCTGGGACAAGGCTTCCGTGAGCGGCCGGTCAACTTCGTCATCATGACCTCCGACAGCTACGAGAACCTGAACCAGGTCACACGCCAGTTCCTGGACGAGATCGGCAAGAACCCCGGCTTTCTGACGCCGGACGTCGACCTGCGGCTGAACAAGCCCGAACTCAAGATCGACGTCAACCGGGAAAAGGCCGCCGACCTGGGGGTGAGCGTGGAGGTGGTGGCGCGTGCCATCGAGACCATGCTGGGTGGGCGCACGGTGACGCGCTACAAGCGCGAGAGCGACCAATACGATGTGATCGTGCAGACGCAGTCGGTCGGCCGCGACACGCCGGACGACATCGAGCGCATCTTCGTGCGCGGTCGCAACGACACCATGATCCCGCTCGCCTCGCTGGTCACCGTGCGTGAGTCGGTGGCGCCGCGCGAGCTCAATCACTTCAGCCAGCGTCGTGCCGTCACCATCACGGCCAACCTGGCACCGGACTATTCGCTCGGGCAGGCGCTCGATTTCCTGGACGAGCTCAGCCGGCGGGTGCTGAAGCCGGGCTACACCACGGACCTGAACGGCACCTCGCGTGAGTTCAGGAACTCGCAGGGTTCGCTGACCATCGTTTTCGTGTTGGCGCTGTTCTTCATTTTCCTGGTGCTGGCGGCGCAGTTCGAGAGCTTTGTCGATCCCTTCGTCATCATGCTGTCGGTGCCTTTGTCGATGATCGGCGCGTTGCTGGCACTGAAACTCAGTAACGGTTCGCTTAACGTCTATTCGCAGATCGGCCTCATCACGCTGGTGGGGCTGATCACCAAGCACGGCATCCTGATCGTCGAGTTCGCCAACCAGATGCGCGAACAGGGCATGGAGATGATGGAGGCGGTGGTCAAGGCGGCCAGCCAGCGCTTGCGTCCGATTCTCATGACGACCGGTGCCATGGTGCTGGGGGCCGTGCCGCTGGCGCTGTCCACCGGTGCGGGCGCCGAGAGCCGCATCCAGATTGGCTGGGTGATCGTCGGCGGCATGACGCTGGGCACGGTGCTGACCATCTTCGTGGTGCCGACCATGTACACCTTGCTGGCGCGCCGGCATGCACCGGGCGCCAACAAACGTGAGGTGCAGACACACAGCGCGCATGGCGAGGCCGACGTCATCGCCAAGTAGGCATCATATTCAGCGTTCGTGCAGACCGCACAATCGCCGGCATGCGTGATTCCCTGTTTGACGAGCGTGGCCTGACGGCCGCCGAGGTGGCGCGACAGCTGGCCAAGGACGGGCCCAATGCTTTGCCGGGCGATGGCCGGCGTCGCTGGTACCACATCGTGCGCGATACCGTGCGCGATCCGATGTTCTTCCTGCTGCTGGCGGCCGCCGGCCTTTACCTGCTGCTCGGCGACCTGCAGGAAAGCCTCAGCTTGGCGCTGATGGTGCTGGTGGTGCTGGGTTTGACCTTGTTCCAGGAGGGGCGGACCGAGCGCGCCGTTCAGGCGCTGCGTGACCTGTCGAGCCCACGGGTCCGTGTCATCCGCGATGGCCAGGTCCAGACCGTGGCCGGGCTGGCGCTGGTGCGCGGCGACCTGATGCTGCTGGCCGCGGGGGACCGGGTGGGGGCCGATGCGGCACTGCTGACGGCGGGGGAGCTGCAGGTGGATGAATCGCTGCTGACCGGCGAGTCGGTCCCGGTGCGCAAGTACGCGGCCAGCCGGGATGCGTCTGCCGTCGTGCACGCCGGGACGCTGGTGGTCCAGGGGCAGGGGGTGGCGCGTGTCACGGCCACCGGGGCACATACCCAGATGGGGCAGATCGGCCAGGCCTTGCAGTCGGCGCAGGCCGAGGTGTCGCCGCTGCGCCGCCAGACCGCACGGCTTGTGCAGCGACTGGCCTGGTTGGGGTTGACCTTGAGCCTGTTGCTGGTGCTGGTCCAGGGGTTCACGCGCGGCGACTGGCTGCAGGCACTGCTGGCGGGCATCGCACTGGCCATTGCCATGCTGCCTCAGGAGTTCAGCGTGGTGCTGACCGTGCTGCCGGCGCTGGGTGCCTGGCGCCTGTCGCATGAACAGGTACTGACG
>CALRMF020000268.1:0-3967 GCA_943369035.1 Curvibacter sp. AEP1-3 | reverse complement strand
GGCCCGCTGGCCATGGCCACGCACGCCTTCAGTACCTTGCCGTTCTGGCTGGCGCTGGCCGGGGTGGCGACGGCCTGGTACATGTACATGGTCAACCCGGCGCTGCCGGCTGCCATCCAGCGCGCGGTGCAGCCGCTCTACACGCTGCTGGAGAACAAGTACTACATGGACTGGATCAACGAGCACATCCTGGCCCGTGGTGCCCGCCTGTTGGGCGTCGGCCTGTGGAAGGGCGGTGACCAGGCCGTGATCGACGGTGCCGTGGTGAACGGCTCCTGGAAACTGGTCGGCTGGGTGGCTGGCGTGGCACGCTGGTTCCAGTCGGGCTACCTGTACCACTATGCGCTGGCGATGATCGTCGGTGTGCTGGTACTGATGTCGTACTTCGTGACCTGGCCGATGCTGGTCGAGTGGCTCAGCCGATAAGGAGAAGAAGAAATGGGTTTGTTGAGCCTGGCTATCTGGATGCCGATCGCGTTCGGCGTGGTGCTGCTGGCACTGGGGCGCGACGAGCATGCCCGCGTGGTGCGCTGGGTGGCGCTGATCGGCGCGCTTGCGAGTTTTCTCGTCACCCTGCCGCTGTACACCGGTTTCCAGCTCGGTACCGCGGAGATGCAGTTCGTCGAGAAGATGCCGTGGATGGAGCGTTTCAACGTCTTCTACCACCTGGGCGTGGATGGCATCTCCTTCTGGTTCGTGCTGCTGACCGCCTTCATCACCGTGGTGGTGGTGATTGCCGGCTGGGAAGTCATCACCAGCCGCGTCAACCAGTACATGGGGGCCTTCCTGATCCTCAGCGGCCTGATGATCGGCGTCTTCGCCGCCCTCGATGGCGTGCTGTTCTATGTCTTCTTCGAGGCCACGCTGATCCCGATGTACCTGATCATCGGCATCTGGGGCGGCCCGAACAAGATCTACGCTGCCTTCAAGTTTTTTCTCTACACGCTTCTGGGCTCACTGCTGACGCTGATCGCCCTGATCTTCCTCTACACCAAGTCGGGCGGCAGCTTCGACATTGCCACCTGGCACAAGCTGCCGCTGGATGGCACCACCCAGACGCTGCTGTTCTTTGCCTTCTTTGCCGCCTTCGCCGTGAAGGTGCCGATGTGGCCGGTGCACACCTGGCTGCCCGATGTGCACGTGGAAGCGCCCACCGGCGGCTCCGCCGTGTTGGCGGCCATCATGCTCAAGCTGGGTGCCTACGGTTTCCTGCGTTTTTCCATGCCAATCGCGCCCGATGCCGCGCGTGAGTGGGCCTGGCTGATGATCGCGCTGTCGCTGATTGCCGTCATCTACGTCGGTCTGGTGGCGATGGTGCAGCAGGATATGAAGAAGCTGGTGGCTTATTCGTCCGTGGCGCACATGGGCTTCGTCACGCTGGGTTTCTTCATCTTCAATGACCTCGGGGTGTCCGGTGGCCTGGTGCAGATGATCGCCCACGGCTTTGTCTCCGGCGCCATGTTCCTGTCCATCGGCGTGCTGTACGACCGCGTGCATTCGCGCGAGATCGCGGCCTATGGTGGTGTCATCAACACCATGCCCAAGTTCGCCGCCTTCGCGCTGCTGTTCGCCATGGCCAACTGCGGCCTGCCGGGTACGGCAGGCTTCGTCGGCGAGTGGATGGTGATCTTGGGTGCCGTCAAGTACAACTTCTGGATCGGCCTGCTGGCTTCGACCGCGCTGATCTTCGGCGCCGCCTACACGCTGTGGATGTTCAAGCGCGTCTACCTGGGCCCGGTGGCCAACGACGACGTCAAAGCATTGACGGACATCAACGGCCGCGAGTTCCTGATGCTGGCCCTGCTGGCCGTCGCTGTACTCTGGATGGGCGTGCACCCCAAGCCCTTCACCGACGTGATGGATGCCTCGGTCGCTGAACTGCTCAAGCATGTGGCCCAGTCCAAGTTGAACTGACGAACCGAATTGAAAGACTGAAGATGACTGACAAACTCAGCTGGATTGCGGTTTATCCAGAAATCATTCTGCTGGTCATGGCCTGCCTGATCACGCTGATGGACCTCGGTGTGACCAGCCGCAGCCGCACGCGTACCTATGTCTGGACCTTGCTGTCGCTGGGCGCGGTGGCGCTGTTGCAGCTGCTGTATGCACTCGGCGGCGCCACGCTCTACGGCCTGCACAACATGGTGGTCAGCGACCCCATGGGCAACTGGCTCAAGTTCTTTGCCACCATCGCCGTCATGGTGACGCTGGTCTATGCGCGGCCCTACGCGGCCGATCGCGACATGCTGCGCGGAGGCGAGCTGTTCTCGCTGAGCATGTTGGCCCTGCTGGGCATGTTCGTCATGATTTCGGGCAACAACTTCCTGCTGATCTACCTCGGCCTGGAGCTGCTGACCCTCTCCAGCTACGCACTGGTGGCACTGCGGCGCGACCATGCCGTCTCCACCGAGGCGGCCATGAAGTACTTCGTGCTCGGTGCGTTGGCCTCGGGCTTCCTGCTATATGGCCTGTCCATGATGTACGGTGCCACTGGCTCGCTGGACATCAACGCCGTGTTCCGCGCCATCAACTCCGGCAACGTCAACGCCCAGGTGCTCGTCTTCGGCACCGTGTTCGTGGTGGCCGGTCTGGCCTTCAAGCTCGGCGTGGTGCCGTTCCACATGTGGATTCCGGACGTTTACCAGGGTGCGCCCACGGCGGTGACGCTGATGATCGGCGGTGCGCCCAAGCTGGCGGCCTTTGCCATCGTCATCCGCCTGCTGGTGGAGGGCATGCTGCCGCTGGCGATGGACTGGCAGCAGATGCTCATGCTGCTGGCCATTGCCTCGCTGTTGGTGGGTAACCTGGCGGCCATCATGCAGACCAACCTCAAGCGCATGCTGGCCTTCTCGACCATCGCGCAGATGGGCTTCGTGCTGCTGGGCCTGATGTCGGGCGTGATCACCGGCAACCTGCTGTCGGCCGACAACGCCTACAGCTCGGCCATGTTCTACATCGTCACCTACGTGCTGACCACGCTGGCGGCCTTCGGTGTCATCCTGCTGCTGGCCCGCGAAGGCTTCGAGAGCGAGGAGATCGCCGATTTCGCCGGCCTGAACCAGCGTAGCCCGCTCTATGCGGCCATCATGGCGATCTGCCTGTTCTCGCTGGCCGGCATTCCGCCCATGGTCGGCTTCTACGCCAAGCTCTCGGTGCTGCAGGCGCTGGTGGCCTCCGGCCAGACGCTGCACATCGGCCTGGCCGTGTTTGCGGTGATCATGTCGCTGATCGGCGCCTTCTACTACCTGCGCGTCGTCAAGGTGATGTACTTCGACGAACCGATCACGGCCAGCACCGTGTCCGCACCGCTGGATGTGCGCGCCGTGCTGTCCGTCAACGGCCTGCTGGTGCTGCTGCTGGGCATCATGCCCGGTGGCCTGATGGCCCTGTGTGCCCAGGCGATCCAGCAGATGCTGAGGAACTGAGCCCATGTCGCAAACGGCCGCGGTCTGGTTTGTGGTGCTGGCCGCCCTGGTCGGCGCCAACCTGCCGTTTTTCAACCAGCGTCTGCTGGCGGTGATGCCGCTGAAGGCGGGCAAGAACCTGGCGGTCCGGCTGGTGGAACTGGTGGTGTGCTACTTTGTGGTCGGTGGCATGGCCCTGTTGCTGGAGCAGCGCGCGGGCCAGATCGCGCCGCAAGGCTGGGAGTTCTACGCCATCACGGCGACCTTGTTCCTCACGCTGGCCTTCCCGGGTTTCGTCTACCGCTATTTGATGAAACACCCCTGAGGCGCTGCGCGCCATCCCCTCAAGGGGACGCGCCCAGTGGCCCAGCCCAGCTGCTTCCACGGGCGCCCGCGGTAAAGTCCGACCATGACCCCCGACGACCGCCATCTGATCGAGACCCGGCTGGATAGCCAGGAGCTGTTCAAGGGCCGCTTCCTGCACGCTTTCCGAGATACGGTGCGCCTACCGGACGGCCAGCAGACGGTGCGCGAGTATGTGGTGCATCCGGGGGCGGTGATGA
>CALRMF020000267.1:0-3977 GCA_943369035.1 Curvibacter sp. AEP1-3 | reverse complement strand
AGTCGCCCGGTGCATCGGCGCAGTCGCTGGCCGCTGCCTTCTCGGGCACCCGCTTCTTGAAGACGCAATTCGCCCACGACCGGCGCGAGGTGGCAGACCAGCTCGTCTCCGGTGCGCTGCGCGGCTACGTCGTCATTCCGCAGGATTTCGAGCAGCGCCTGGCCCAGCGCGGAGCAGAACCGCTGGTGCAAATCATCACCGATGGCTCCTATCCCAACACCGCCAACTACGTCGAGAACTACGCCCGCGGCGTGGTGCAGACCTGGCGTGCCGGGCTGGATGTCGCGGCACCCGCGCAATCCGTCGTGCTGGAGCCACGCTACTGGTTCAACCCCGAGCTGGAAAGCCGTCGCGCGCTGATTCCCGGGGCCATTGCCATCGTCATGACCATCATCGGCACCATGCTGACCGCGCTGGTGGTGGCGCGCGAATGGGAGCGCGGCACCATGGAAGCGGTGCTGTCCACGCCCGCGTCGGTGGCCGAAATCCTGATCGGCAAGCTGCTGCCGTACTTCGTGCTCGGCATGCTGTCCACGCTGGGCGCGGCGGCCTTAGCCGTGTTCGTGTTCGGCGTGCCGATGCGCGGCTCTCTGGCGGCGCTGCTGCTCTTGTCGGCGGTGTTCATGGTGCCGGCGCTGGGCCAGGGCCTCTTGATTTCGTCGCTGGCGCGCAACCAGTTCCTGGCGGCGCAGATCGCCCTGTTCACGGGCTTTCTGCCGGCCTTCATGCTCTCAGGCTTTCTGTACGAGATCGATGCGATGCCAGCGCCGATCCGCGCCATCACTCGGGCGGTTCCGGCGCGCTACTTCGTCGATTCGCTCAAGACCGTGTTCCTGGCCGGCGACATCTGGGCCGTCTTCCTGCCCAACCTGGCGGCCATGGCGGCGATTGGGGCGCTGTTTTTCCTGATCGCCAAGCGCGCCACGCGCAAGAACCTGGAGTGACGCGATGTTGACCTCTGCCTTCTCGTTCACCCGCCTGCGCGCCCAATTCATCAAGGAAGTGCTCAGCGTGCTGCGCGACCCGCGCAGCCGCATGGTGGTATTTGTACCGCCGATCCTGCAACTGCTGGTATTCGCCTTTGCAGCCACACTGGAAGTGCGCAACGTCGACATCGCCGTCTACAACCAGGACGCCGGGCGTTGGTCGCACGAGCTGGTGCAGCGCCTGGACAGCGCCCGCTTCATCACCCACGTGCGGCACGTGGACAGCCAGCGGCTGTTGCACGAGATGATCGACCGCGGCGAGGTGATCGCCGCGCTCGCCATTCCCGTGGATTTCTCGCGCACCATCGCCGCCGGCGACAGCGGCCGCGCCCAGGTTCTGGTCGATGGCCGGCGCAGCAACTCGGGCCAGATCACCGTCGCCTACCTGTCCACCATCGCCGCCGACGTTGGGGCCGAGGTCGTGCCCGACGCGCAGGCGCCGACGCCCGTGGTCGTGCGCCACTGGTTCAACCCCAACCTGGTCTACCGCTGGTTCATCGTGCCTGGGCTCACGGGCATCCTGGCGCTGTTCAGCGCGCTGCTCATCACCTCGCTGTCGATCGCGCGCGAACGCGAACTGGGCACCTTCGACCAGTTGCTGGTATCGCCCACCTCGACGCCGGAGATCATTGTTTCCAAGTCGCTGCCTGCGCTGGCGATCGGCACGCTCTTGGGCCTGTTCATGATCAGCGCCGGCGTGTTCCTGTTCGGCATCCCGTTCACCGGCTCGTTCGCGCTGCTGCTCGCCAGCCTGGTGCTGTTCATCCTGTCGGTGGTCGGCATCGGCCTGATGATTTCCGCAGTCAGCATGACCCAGCAGCAGGCCATCCTGGGGGCGTTCGCCATTGGCGTGCCGGCGGTGCTGATGTCGGGCTTTGCGACGCCGGTGGAAAACATGCCGCTCGTCCTGCAGTGGCTGGCCCAGGCCATTCCGCTGACCCACTTCCTCATCATCGTCGAAGGCAGCTTCCTCAAGGCCATGCCGCCCGGCGACATTCTCGCCAGCCTCTGGCCGCTGGCGCTCATCGCCCTCGCCACGCTGACGATGGCCACCGTATTCGTCCGAGGACGCCTGCAATGAAAACCAAAACCCGCCACCTCTCCTCGCGCACGCCAGCCGCACCGCCGGCGTCCAGGCGCTTGCGCCCGCTCGGGCTGGCCCTGTCCTGCGTGCTGCTGACCGCCTGTGCGGCCGTGGGCCCCGACTACCGCGAGCCGCCTCCTGTGGACATCGGCAGCGGTTGGACCTTGCCTCTGGCGAGCGAATCGCAGTCCGCGGACCTGGCCCGCTGGTGGTCCGCGTTGGACGACCCCATCCTTGACCGCCTGATGGGCACGGCACTGGCACAGAACCTGGATCTGCGCCAAGCCGCGGCACGCATCGACGAGGCGCGCGCCCTGCGCGACCGCGTGGCTGGCGACCAGATGCCCACCGTGAGCGCGGGCACCAGCGTGAACCGACGCGGGCAAAGCAAGAACGGCCCCTTGCCCGTGGGCTCGATTCCCGGCATGGACGCCACCCAGACCATCTACGATGCGGGCTTCGATGCGGCCTGGGAGGCCGATCTATTCGGCGCCAAGCGCCGCGCCCTGGAAGGCGCCAGCGCCCGCCTGCAAGCCACCGAAGTCGAAGCACAGGGTGTGCGCATGCGCATCGTGGCCGAGGTCGCACGCACCTGGTTCACCGCCGTTGGTGCTGGATACGAACTGCATGCACAACAAGCCACGCTGGATACGCTGCAGCAGACCTTGGAGCTGGTGCGCCTGCGGCATGCATTGGGCGACGCATCCGCCGCCGATGTGGAGGCGGCTTATGCGCAGTGGACTGCCGTCAACGCACTGCTGCCGGACATCCAGGCCCGCCAGCGCGCCGCGGTGCTGGGCCTGGGCGTGCTCTTGGGCGCTCCACCGGAGCGTGAACTGGCATTGCTCGACGGCCCCTTGGCACCGTGCACGCTGCGGGCCCTGCCGGTGGGCGAACGTGCTGATCTTCTGCGCCGCCGCCCTGACGTGCTGGCTGCGGAACGGCGTCTGGCGGCGAGTTCTGCCGACATCGGCGTGGCCACGGCCGAGCTGTTCCCCAAGCTCTCCATCGGTGTCGGCGGCGGGTTTCAGGCGCTCAGCACGGGCAACTGGTTCGATGCATCCAGTTCACGGTTTTCCATCCTGCCGCTGATTTCCTGGCGTCTGTTCGATGGTGGCCGCGTGCGTGCCGAGATTCGGGCACGCGAGGCCGCCGAGCAGCAGGCGGCGCTGGCCTATGAGCAGGCGGTGTTGGCGGCGCTGGGTGACGCCGAGCGTGCGCTGGGCGACTACCACGGCGGGCTGGACACGTTGGAGCGCCGTGCCATGGCCCTGGATGCGGCACGAACCAGCTACGGCTACGCCAAGGCTCGCTACGCCGCGGGCGATGTTGCACTGGTGGAGCTGCTGGCCGCCCAGCGCAGCCTGCACGAAGCCGAGACTGCGGCCGCACGTGCGCATACCAGCGCCGCCGTGCAATTGGTGGCGCTGTACAAGGCGCTCGGGGGCGGCTGGGAGGTATCCAACATGACGCCAAGCGCCGCCCATTCGCCTACAGGCGCCGCCGCACCCACGCCTCGTGCAAGTCGCTCCGGCATGCCTGCAAGCGCCGCCGCGACGGAACACCTCACAAGCCAAAGCGCGGAACGCGAAACCCTTACTCACTTGATCATCAACAGGCCAACCGAAGGAGCCAAGCCATGACCACCACCGCCTTTTTCATTCCGCCCGTGAACCTGATGGGCGCGGGCTGTCTTCGTGATGCAGCCAAGGCCATCCAGTCCTATGGCTTCAGGAAAGCGCTGATCGTGACCGACCTTCCCTTGGTTCGTCTCGGACTGGTCGGCAACGTGCGCGACCTTCTTGCCAGCCACGGCGTGGATACCCTGGTTTTTCATGGAGTGCAGCCCAACCCGACGACCAAGAACGTGGCCGATGGGCTGAAGCAACTGCGCGACAACGATTGTG
>CALRMF020000266.1:0-3995 GCA_943369035.1 Curvibacter sp. AEP1-3 | reverse complement strand
TCAGGGCTCACCGTGGTGGGCTGCTTGAGTACCAGCCACAGCACGCCTTCGGTGCACGGTGGCGTGGTGAGCGAGCCCAGGAACTGGTAGTAGCGCTGGTCTTTCGGCAGCAGCTCGCTCAGGTCCAGCAGGCCGGCGGGCATGCGCACCTTGTCGCCGGCGTCGAGCGGCATGTAGGTCCAGACCTTGTTGATCAGGCTGTTGGCCGTGCCCGGGTCGAGCAGCACCGCCACCACGGCCAGCTGTCCCTCGGCGTTGCGGTGCACCAGGTGCGCCACCATCGAGAAGACCTTCTGGTTGATGCGTTCTTCCGAAGGATGATGGAAGTGGAACTGCAGCAGCTTGTAGCTGGAGCCACGCACCGTGATGCTGTTGTCCCCGACGACGTCCACCTGAATGGTGTGCCCGTTGTTCACCACCATGCCGTCGCTGGAGCGGTAGCTGAACTGGATGGGTTCGGCCGGGCCCTGTAATGTGGCGCCGTCCTCGATGTGGATGGGCGACTGGCGCTTGCCGACGGCGCAGGTCTTGAATTCGGATTTCAGCTGGCCCCAGGCCTCGGGACCGCCTTCGCCCTCATACGCCCAGTGCACCTCGTGGCCGTGACCCGAAGCATTCTTGACGGCGGTGGGTGCAGTATGGCCAGTGAGGGCGATGGTGCGCGCGCGCTGGTATTGCAACACTGGCGCCGGCTTGGGGCCCTGAACCGCCGGCGCAGGTGGATCGCTGGCTTCAGGCGCCTCGGCCTTGCTGAACCGGCTCGGGCGCTTGGGCGCCACCGGCTTGGCTGGCTGGGGCACGGAGACGATGCCCGCGCTGGTGGCTTCCTTGCCATTGACGACCACCGTCATCTGCTTCTGCGACAGCTTGCCCTGGCTGGCCGCCTCGCGCAGCTGCTCGGCAATGTCCTTGCCGACTGCCGTGCCGGCGGAGGGCTTGGCAGCAGGTTCGGCCGCGCCCAGCGGCTGGGCTACCAGCCAAGCGGCCAGTGCCAAGGCCGTGGCGGCATGGCGGGTGGGAGCATTCCAGGGCAGGGGCAGGCGGTGATCGGACATGGCTTCTATGGTATCGACACTGTGGGACCGTGCTTGAGCGGTCCCAGGTTATCACTTGGCCATGCGCACGCAAAAAAGCCAGGCACGCGGGCCTGGCCTCGATGCCGGGCGGAGACGATCAGGCTTGCCGTTGCTGCACCACCTGCTCGATGCTGCCGAAGATGCTGGTGCCCTGGGTGTCGCGCATGTCGATGCGCACGCGGTCGCCAAAGCGCATGTAGGGCGTCAGCGGCTTGCCGGCCTCGATGGTTTCGTACATGCGCACCTCGGCAATGCAGCAGTAGCCCACGCCGCCGTTGGCGATGCTGGAGCCGTGCAGGCCGCCCTGTTTGTTCGACACCGTGCCCGAGCCGATGATGGAGCCGGCTTCCAGATCGCGCGTCTTGGCCGCATGGGCGATGAGCTGGTCAAAGCCGAAGGTCATGTCCACGCCGGCGTTCGGGCGGCCGAAGGGTTGGCCGTTGAGCTCCACGTCCAGCGGCAGGTGCAAACGGTTGTCGTGCCAGGCCGCGCCCAGTTCGTCCGGTGTGACGGCCACCGGGCTGAAGGCCGAGGCCGGCTTGGATTGGAAGAAACCGAAGCCCTTGGCCAGCTCGGCCGGGATCAGGTTGCGCAGGCTGACATCATTGACCAGCATCACCAGGCGGATGGCCTGGGCGGCCGCCGCGGGTGACGCGCCCATGGGCACGTCGCCGGTGACCACCGCCACCTCGGCTTCCAGGTCGATGCCCCAGGCCTCATCAAGGACCCAGATCGGGTCACGCGGGCCGACAAAGCTGTCGGAGCCGCCCTGGTACATCAGCGGGTCGGTGTGGAATTCGGGCGGCAGCGTGGCGCCGCGCGCCTTGCGCACCAGCTCCACGTGGTTGATGTAGGCCGAGCCGTCGGCCCACTGGTAGGCGCGCGGCAACGGGCTGTGGCAGGCGGCCGGGTCGAAGGGCTGGCCTTCGGCGGGCTGGGCGTTGAGCCGCTGGTAGGCGGCTTCCAGCGCGGGCTGGCTGACCTCCCAGCGGTCGAGCGCCTGCTGCAGCGTGGCGGCGACCTGCGGCACCGGCAGGCAGCGGCGCAGGTCGCGGCTGACGACCACCAGCGTGCCGTCGCGGCCGCCCTGTTTCAGGCTGGCGAGTTTCATGCGGTTTCTCCTTGCGGCGTGGCCAGGGTGTTGTCGCGGGCCAGGGCAATGGCCTCGCTCAGCACCGCGCGGTCGCCGATGTGATTGGCCAGGATCAGGGCCAGCTTGGCGATGGCCATGTCGGCCTGTTCCTCGCTCATGTCGCGCTGGCTGTTGATCAGCTCGGCGTAGAACAGGTCCTGGTCGCGGATGTTGGGTTCGCGGATGAGTTTCATGGCGTGTTTCAGTTCAACTTGAGAGCGCGCGACAGCGCGGCCTGCACCTGGGCCGCATTGAAGCGACGCCAGCGCGCGGCCACGTGCTGGTCGGGGCGGATCAGGTAGACCGTGCCGGGCTGGCCGTCGTAGCGTTGGGCGACGATGCCCTGTGCGTCCTCAATGTCGCGGCCCACCTGCAGTACCGTGGCAGTGACACCCTGGACCGTCACCGGCTCGGCCGGGCCGAAGCTCAGCAGCACGAAGCCCTGGCCCAGCTGGTTGAGCAGCCAGGCGTCCTGGCCGTTCTTGCGGATCGGGGCGTCGGCGCAGTTGGTGCCCGGGCGCATCAGGCCCTCGAACGGGTCACTGTCAGGCGTGTTGAGCGATGACTGCAGGTAGGACGTGGGCGTGGACAGCCGGCCGCTGTTGACCAGCGGCCGCGCGAAGGGTTCGGTGCGCGCCAGTTCCAGCACCGCGTTGCGCAGCCGCAGCGAGCTGCGGCTCTTGGGCGTGATGAAGTCGGTGGCGCGGGTCGAGTGGCCGATGTTGTCGTCGGCCGCATAGGCGCGCTCTTCGTGGTAGGAGTCGAGCAGCGCCAGCGGGGCGACACCGTCCATCACGGCCTTGAGTTTCCAGGACAGGTTGTCGCAGTCCTGCACGCCAGTGTTGGCGCCGCGCGCGCCGAAAGGCGAGACCTGGTGCGCCGCGTCGCCGATGAAGAGAACGCGGCCGTGGCGGAACTGGTCGATGCGGCGGCAGGCGAACTGGTAGACCGAGACCCACTCCAGTTCGAATTCCACGTCCGGGCCCAGCATGGCCTGGATGCGCGGGATCACGTTCTCCGGCTTCTTCTCCTCGTTCGGGTCGGCGTCCCAGCCGAGCTGGAAGTCGATGCGCCAGACGTTGTCGCATTGCTTGTGCAGCAGCACGCTCTGGTTGCGGTGGAAGGGCGGGTCGAACCAGAACCAGCGCTCGGTCGGGAACTCGGCCTTCATCACCACGTCGGCGATCAGGAAGCGGTCCTGGAAGAACTGGCCGGTGAAGTCGGCGCCGATCATGCGGCGCGTGTCGCTGTTGGCGCCGTCCGCAGCGACCACCCAGTCGGCTTCCAGCTTGAAGATGCCGTCGGGCGTTTCCACCGTCAGCACGGCATGGTCGTCGCGGTTGTCGATGGCCAGTACCTTGTGCTTCCAGCGCAGGTCCACCAGCGGAGAATCGTCGCAGGCTTTCACCAGCCGTTCCTCCAGGTGGTACTGCTGGTAGTTGATCATGGCCGGCATCTTGTGCTGTGTCTCCGGCAGCAGGTCGAACTGGTAGGCCAGCTCGTCGCGGAAGAAGACCTTGCCGACCTTCCACTGAATCCCCTTGGCGGCGAATTCCTCGCCCACGCCCAGGCGGTCCCAGATCTCCAGCGGGCGCTTGGCGTAGCAGACCGCACGTGAGCCCACGCTCACCGTGTTGTTGTCGTCCAGGATGACGGTGGGAATGCCGCGGGCGGCGAAGTCCAGCGCCTGCGTCATGCCGATCGGGCCGGCACCGATCACCACCGCAGGGTGGCGGCGAACCTGGCCGCTGCGCTGTTCCTCGCTCTGGCGGTAGGCGTATTCGGGG
>CALRMF020000265.1:0-4016 GCA_943369035.1 Curvibacter sp. AEP1-3 | reverse complement strand
GGCGACACGGTGTGCCGCCCGTCGCCGGCCAACGTGCCGGCGCCGGCCGGTGCTGCGGCGTCCGCGCTGTACACGCCGGCTACCCATGTGGCCTGTGCCTCTACCGGCGGCCGCATCCTGACCTTCGAGATCACCGAACTCAAGCCCATGGCCAATGGCGGCCGGGGCCTGATGCTGATCGACCTGGAGCCCAGGGATGCGCTGGCTGGTGCGGCGGCCTATACGCGCAGCGTGAGGATCGAAGGCATCGGCCGTGGTGGCAAGGCGCGGGAAGAGACACTCGAGATCCGCAGCCTGAACAACGCCCGTGCCGCGCGCGGCCGCAAGGGCAAGGCGGCGGACCTGGGCTTCAAGCCGTCGACCATCCTGCGTGTCGAGTAGCAACTGACCGGGATCAAGGCCGAGGTCGGGCAAAATTGCCGTTCATGACCTCACAGGTACCTAAACAGGTTTTGATTGCCGGCGGTGGCATCGGCGGCTTGGCCGCGGCGCTTGCGGCGTCGCGTGCCGGCTGGCAGGTGCGGCTGTACGAGCGGGCGGTGCAGTTTGGTGAAGTCGGTGCCGGAATCCAGATCGGACCGAACGTCGTGCGCCTCCTGCAAGGCTGGGACCTGTCGGTCGCGCTTCAGGCAGTTGCCGCCTATCCCGAACGCCTGCAGGTGCGCCACGCAGTCTCGGGCGCGGAGCTTGGTGTGCTGCGCATGGGCCGGACGCTGGCAGAGCGTTACGGTGCGCCTTATGCTACCATCCACCGCGCCGATCTGCACCAGCTGCTGCTGGCGGCCGTGCGGGAGCGCGACGATGTCTGGCTGCAGTTAGACCAGGCGCTGAGCCACTTTTCCGAAACCCCCGAAGGGGTGACGTTGCACACCGCAGACGGACTGGCGGTGGAAGGCGATGCCCTGGTGGGCGCCGACGGCCTGTGGAGCCGGGTGCGCACGCAACTGCTGCACGACGGCCCGCCGCGTGTCGCCGGTCATCTGGCCTACCGCGCCATGCTGCCGCAGGCCAGCCTGCCAGCTGCGCTGCGCAGCCAGCAGATCACCGCCTGGCTCGGGCCGCGCCTGCATGTGGTGCAGTACCCGGTGCGGTGCGGTGAGTGGTTGAACGTGGTGGCCATCGTGCACGGACATGTGCATGGCGGGCTGGAGGATTGGGACCACAGCGCCAACGGTGCTGACCTGCAAGCCCATCTGGCCCAGGCGTGCCAACCCTTGCGTGCCCTGATCGAGGCCATTCCCGACTGGCGCCTCTGGGTGCTGTGCGACCGGGTGCCAATGGCGAGCGCGGCCGAGATGGCACAAGGGCGGGTGGCTCTGCTGGGCGACGCCGCGCATCCGATGCGGCCCTACATGGCGCAGGGTGCCGGCATGGCGATCGAGGATGCGGCTGAGCTCGGGCGTTGCCTGGCCCAGGTGGACGAGGTGCTGGACGTTGCCACCATGCTGAGCCGCTATGCGCTCAACCGCTGGCAGCGCAATGCCCGTGTGCAGGCGCGCGCGGTGCGCAATGGGGAAATCTTCCATCTGGACGGGCCGCTGGCCTGGGCACGCGACGCGTCCCTCAAGCTGTTCGGCGAGCGGCTGCTGGACGTGCCCTGGCTCTACCAAGGTATCTGAACCAGCTGGTGACTCAGGTGGCTGGCAGTGGCGGCAGGCCGACCTTGGCGCGGGCCCGATGGCAGCCGTCGCTGCCCTCCTCGAATTCCCGGCAGGGCGAGGGCCGCCACTCGTAGATGCCGCAGGCGACCGATTCGCCAAGCTTGCCGGTGAGCGCCGCGCAGCGTGGCGGCCAGTGGTCGGTGCCGCGCATGCGGGCGGTGTTGCCGTTGACCTCGACCGTCAGACCCGTCGGTACCTGACCGCCATTGCCTTCCAGTTCATAGATCGAGAAATCGACGCGGCACCAGGAACAGCAGGCGCCGCAACTCGTGCAGGCCGTCATCAGAGTTTCCCGAGCAGCAGGTACTCCATCAAGGCCTTCTGCACATGGAGGCGATTCTCCGCCTCGTCCCACACCACCGACTGCGGGCCGTCGATGACCTCGGCTTCGACCTCCTCGCCGCGGTGCGCCGGAAGGCAGTGCATGAACAGCGCATCGGACTTGGCGGCGCGCATCATCTCGGCATCGACGCACCAGTCGGCAAAGGCCTTTTTGCGTGCCTCGTTCTCGGCCTCATAGCCCATGCTGGTCCAGACGTCGGTGGTCACCAGGTCGGCCCCGGCGCAGGCCTGCATCGGGTCCTGGAAGACCTTGTAGCACTCGCTCTTGACACCGGCCACGGCCGGGTTGACCTCGTAGCCGCTGGGCGTGCTCACGTGCACCGTGAAGCCCAGCAGTTCGGCGGCCTGCAGCCAGGTGTTGGCCATGTTGTTGCCGTCGCCGACCCAGGCCACCGTCTTGCCGCGGATGCTCCCGCGGTGCTCGATGTAGGTGAAGATGTCGGCCATGATCTGGCACGGGTGGTACTCGTTGGTCAGTCCGTTGATGACCGGCACGCGCGAGTATTCGGCAAAGCGCTCGATCTTGTCCTGGCCGTAAGTACGGATCATCACCAGATCCACCATGCGGCTGATGACACGCGCGCTGTCCTCGATCGGCTCGGCGCGGCCGAGCTGGCTGTCGCCGGTGGTCAGGTGCACCACGCTACCGCCCAATTGGTACATGCCGGCCTCGAAGCTCACGCGCGTGCGCGTGGAGGCCTTCTCGAAGATCATGGCCAGGGTGCGGTCCACCAGCGGCTGGTGCTTTTCGTAGGCCTTGAACTTCTTCTTGATCAGGGCGGCGCGCTCGAACAGGTAGGCGTACTCGTTGGCCGTCAGGTCGGTGAACTGCAGGTAATGCTTGAGGCTCATGTCGCGGTTTTCCAGGGACTTCAGGCTTCGGCCAGGACTTGTTGCACCAGCGGCACCAGGAGGCGGACCACTTCGTCGGCTTCCACCTCGTTCATGATGAGCGGCGGCACCAGGCGGATCACGCTGTCGGCGGTGACGCTGATCAAGAGGCCGGCTTGCGCCGCGCGATTGACCAGCACGCCGCAGGGCTTGGTCAGCTCCACGCCGATCATCAGGCCTTGGCCGCGGATCTCCTTCACGCCGGGGTTGCCGGCGAGGGCGCGCTCTAATGTGGTTTTGAGGTGGGCGCCGACGCGGGCCGCGTTCTCCAGCAGCCCATCCTCTTCCATGATGCGGATGGTCTCAATGCCAGCGCGCATGGCCAGCGGATTGCCGCCGAAGGTGGTGCCGTGGTTGCCCGGCTGGAAGATGTTTGCGGCCTTGGGGCCTGCCACCACGGCGCCTACCGGCACGCCCGAGCCCAGGCCCTTGGCCAGCGGCATCACGTCCGGTTGGATGCCAGCCCACTGGTGGGCGAACCACTTGCCGGTGCGTCCCATGCCGCACTGCACCTCGTCGATCATCATCAGCCAGTCGCGCTCGTCACAGAGCTGGCGCACGGCGCGCAAATATTCGGCGCGCATCGGGTTGATGCCGCCTTCGCCCTGGATGGTCTCGAAGAACACCGCCACCACATTGGGATTGCCATCGGTTGCCTTTTTCAGCGCCTCGATGTCGTTGAGCGGCACGCGGATGAAACCTTCGACCAGCGGGCCGAAGCCCGCTTGCACCTTGGGGTTGCCGGTGGCGCTGAGGGTGGCGATGGAGCGGCCATGGAAGGCACGTTCATACACCACGATCTCGGGCTTCTCGATGCCCTTGTCATGGCCGTACTTGCGCGCCAGCTTGAGCGCCGCCTCGTTGGCTTCCAGGCCGGTGGAGCAGAAGAAGACGTTGCTCATGCCGGAACGCTCCACCAGCATGCTGGCCAGCTGTTCCTGGCCGGGCACGTGGTAGTAGTTGGAAGTGTGGATCAGCTTGCTCAACTGGTCCTGCAGCGCCGGCACCAGCTTCGGGTGGTTGTGGCCCAGGGTGTTGACCGCAATGCCGCCCAGCGCATCGAGGTATTCCTTGCCATTGATGTCCCAGACGCGGCAGCCCTGGCCGTGCGACAGCGCAATC
>CALRMF020000264.1:0-4023 GCA_943369035.1 Curvibacter sp. AEP1-3 | reverse complement strand
GGTGGCGCCTCGGCTCAATCGGGCGCGTTGTCGGCGCGCTCGTCGAACTGAGCGCGCTTGGCAACGACCTGGGCCCAGGTGTCGGCATCCGGCGGGGCCGGGCGACTGCGGGTGATGACCGGCCAGCGCTTGGCCAGCCGGGCATTGAGGGGGATGAAGTCCTGCTGGTCGGCGGGCACGTCTTCCTCGATGAAGATGGCCGCCACCGGGCACTCGGGAATGCACAGCGCGCAGTCGATGCAGTCGTCCGGCTCGATCACCAGCATGTTCTTGCCAGCCCGGAAAGCGTCGACCGGGCAGACGTCCACGCAGTCGGTGTACTTGCAACGGATGCAGGACTCGGTGACGACGTGGGTCATGGCGGTCTCAGGCTGTAGCGGCTGGCGCCCGTTCAGCGAGCGGGGTGTCTGCATGCGCGAGCTGGTAGCCGTACCACAGGCTGTCGGCGATGCGGTGGGCGAGTTCGCTGGCGCGCTCGCGCAGGGCGGCGTTGGGCAGGTCGGCCAAGGTGGCGTCAAACAGGCGCAGCCAGTGCTGGAACAACTCGGCACTCAGGCCGGGCAGGGCGGCGTGCACCGGCATCGGTGTGCCGCGAAAGCGCCGGGTGCCGCGCAGGGCAGAAGACCAGAAGTCCGTCAGCTTGTGCAGGTGGGCCGGCCAGTCGTGCACGTGGGCGTCGAAGATCGGTGCCAGCAGCGCGTCCTGCCGCACGCGGGCATAGAAGGTCTGCACCAGGGAGGCAATTTCGGCTTCGGTGCACAGCTGTGGATCGGGCATGTGAGGTGCTTTAAAGATTCATTCTGCGTGAATCTTATAGGGCAGTCTTGCCGAAGTCCAGCCTAGGGCCTGTTGCGGGCAGGGTTTCCGGGCTTAGCCGGCGTCGATGTGCTGGCGTGCCTTGTCCAGCCAGAGCTGCAGGCTGTCGAGCAGATCCTGCTGGCTGAAGGAGCAACTTTCCTCGGCAAACAGTGCGCTCGACTCCAGCCGGTCGAGCAGGTTGTGCAATACCTCGGTGTAGCGTGGCGGCAGGGTCGCCAGCAGGGCGGTCTGGGCGCGCGCGGTGTGACTGAACTGCGCCGGGCTGATGTTGCCGCAGCGCAGCGCAGCCAGCGCTTCTTCCACGGGGGAAAGCAAAGGTGGCGTCATGGTCCTCAGTCCAGCTTGGCGCCGGACTTCTGCACCGCGGTGGCCCAGCGGGGCATTTCGGCGGCCAGGAAGCGGGCAAAGTCGGCAGCGCCGAGATAGGCCGGATCGGCACCTTGCGAAATCATGCGCTGGCGCAAATCGGGCTGGGACAGCACCTGGCCAAAGGCGTCGCTGAGTTTCGCGACCACCTCCCGTGGCGTACCGGCGGGTGCCAGGAAGCCATAGAAGCCGACGACCTCGAAGCCTTTGAGGCCGGACTCGATCACGGTCGGAATGTCGGGCAGGGCCGGATTGCGCTCCCGGCTGGTGACGGCCAGCGCCCGTACCTTGCCTTGCTTGTGGTAATTAGCCGCCTGCGGAATGCTCTCGGCCATGAACTGCACCTGGCCGGCCATCAGGTCGGTGAAGGCCGGTGCGCTGCCACGGTAGGGGATATGGACCAGGTACAGGCCAGTGGCCGTCTTGAACATTTCCGGCACCAGATGGCTGATGCCGCCGTTGCCCGCCGAGCCATAGTTGATCTGTCCTGGGCGTGCGCGCGCGTAGTCGATGAATTCCTTGAGCGTCGTCACGGGCACCTTGGGGTTGACCAGCAGCGCCAGCGGCTGCATGGCGGTGCGCGCCACCGGCACGAAGTCGCGCAGCGTGGCGTAGGGCAGCTTGCTGTAGAGCGCCGGGTTGATGACCAGGGTGCCGGTGTTGGCCAGCAGCAGGGTGTGGCCGTCGGGCGCGGCCTTCATGACCTCCTGCGCGCCCACGGTGCCGCCAGCGCCGGCCTTGTAGTCGATCAGTACCGGCTGTCCGAGCGCGGCCTGCAGCTTGTCGGCCAGCAGGCGGGCGTGCTGGTCCAGCGGGCCGCCGGCGGGGAAGCCGATGATGATGCGCACCGGCTTGGAGGGAAAGCTCTGGGCCGCAGCAGCCAGGCAGAAGCCCAGGCCGAGGAGCAGCAGGGCAAGACGTTTGTGCATGGTCAATGTCCGAGGATCTTGGAGAGGAAGTCGCGGCTGCGTTCGCTCTGCGGATGGGAGAAGAATTCGTGCGGTGTATTTTCCTCGACGATCTGGCCCTGGTCCATGAAGACCACGCGGTCGGCCACCGCGCGGGCAAAGCCCATCTCGTGCGTCACGCACAGCATGGTGATGCCTTGGCCTGCCAGCTCGGTCATGACGTCCAGCACCTCCTTGATCATCTCGGGGTCAAGCGCGGAGGTCGGTTCGTCGAACAGCATGATCCTGGGCGTGCGGCACAGCGCGCGGGCAATGGCCACCCGCTGCTGCTGACCACCCGAGAGCTGCAGCGGGTATTTATGCGCCTGGTCGGCGATGCGCACGCGCTCGAGCTGCTGCATGGCGCGGTCGATGGCCTCTGGCCTGGACAGGTGGCCGACCTGGATGGGCGCGAGCGTGAGGTTCTCCAGCACGGTCAGGTGCGGAAACAGGTTGAACTGCTGGAACACCATGCCGACCTTCTGGCGCACGGCGTGGATGACCTTGAGGTCGTCTCCCAGCTCGTCGCCATCGACGATCAGGCGGCCCTGCTGGTGTTCCTCCAGCCGGTTGATGCAGCGGATCAACGTGGACTTTCCGGAGCCGGACGGGCCGCAGATCACGATGCGCTCGCCGCGCGCCACCGACAGGTCGATGTCGCGCAGCACGTGGAAGCTGGGACCGTACCACTTGTTGACCTTGTCGAAGGTGATGATGGGTTCAGACATGGTGGATCGGGTTGATGGCCGGCTCAGCGGGCTCGGCTGCGGTTGACCTGCTGCTCCACCCACAGGCTGTAGCGCGACATGGCGAAGCAGAAACCGAAGTAGATCACGGTGATGAAGAGGTAGCCCTCGAGCTTGAAGGCGCGCCAGTCGGCGTCGGAGTTCAGCGCCAGCCCGAGTGCGCCGGTGAGCTCGTACAGGCTGACGATGGTCACCAGCGAGGTGTCCTTGAAGAGGGCGATGAAGTTGTTCATCAGGCCCGGCACCACCAGGGCCAGTGCCTGCGGTAGCACCACCAGGCGCTGCGTCTGCCAGTAGCCCAGGCCCAGCGTGGCAGCCGCCTCCAGCTGGCCGCGCGGGATGGCCTGCAGGCCGCCACGGATGACCTCGGCCATGTAGGCGGCGGCAAACAGCGTGATGCCCGCCAGCACGCGCAGCAGCACGTCGATGGTCAGCCCCTGCGGCATGAAGAGCGGGAACATGAACGAAGCCATGAACAGCACGGTGACCAGGGGCACGCCGCGCACCAGCTCCACGTAGACGGTACAGACGGCGCGGATGGCCGGCAGTTCTGACCGCCGCCCGAGTGCCACCGCCAGCGCGATCGGGAACGCCATGGCGATGGAGAGTGTGGACAGCAACAGCGTGAGTGGCAGGCCGCCCCAGCGGTCGGTTTCGACCCGGCTGAGGCCGGCGACGTTGCCATACATCAGGGTGAAGAAGATGGCCAGCACCAGCAGCCAGAGGCCAGCCAGCCAGGGTCGCCAGCAGCGGCGCATGCAGCTGGCGAACAGCAGCGCCAGCATCAGCATGGTGGCCACGACGGGGCGCCACTGCTCCTCGAAGGGATAACGGCCCAGGATGATGAGGCGGTACTTCTCGGCTACCACACCCCAGCAAGCGCCTGTACCCGCAACGCGGCAGGCTTCGGCGTCAGGCCGCCACTGCGCGCGCAGCACGACCCAGTCGACCACACCGGGCAGGGCGGAAAGCAGCAGGGCCAGCAGCACCAGCGTGGTGAGCACGCTCAGGCGGTTGCCCGCCAGGTGGGTGCGCAGCCAGTGCAGCAGGCCGCCCGGCGGCGGTGGGGCCGGGCGGGCCGCAATGGGGGCAGCGGTGCGGGGCGGTGTGCCGCTCATGGCTCAGCGTTCCTGCAGCGCGGCACG
>CALRMF020000263.1:0-4081 GCA_943369035.1 Curvibacter sp. AEP1-3 | reverse complement strand
TACCCGAGCTATGTGCCAGACAAGCGCCAGAACCTCACTGGCGCCCAACTGCGCAACATCGCGCTGACCGACGTGTTCGAGCCCGGCTCGACCATGAAACCCTTCACCGTCGGCCTGGCGCTGGAGACCGGCCGTGTGAAGCCGAGCACGCCGATCCAGACTGCGCCGGGCAAGATCCAGATCACCGGCTCCACCATCTCCGACGCCCACCCGCACGGCGTGCTGACGGTGGAAGAGGTGCTGCAGAAATCGAGCAACGTCGGCACGGTGAAACTCGCCATGCAGATGCAGCCGCGCGAGATGTGGGAGCTGTTCGCGGCGGCCGGCTTCGGCCAGAAACCGCAGCTCAGCTTCCCCGGCGTGGCATCGGGCAAGCTGCGGCCTTACAAGTCGTGGCGGCCGGTGGAGCAGGCCACCATGTCCTATGGCTACGGCCTGTCCGCGTCGCTGTTCCAGATGGCGCGCTCCTACACGGTGTTCGCGCACGACGGCCAGATCATCCCGGCCACCATCCTCAAGAGCAGTGAGCCGGTGGTGGGCGTGCAGGTGTTGTCGCCGCAGACCGCGGCGCAGGTGCGCAAGATGCTGCAGATGGCGGCCGGTCCGGGTGGCACCGGCCCGAAGGCGCAGACCGTGGGTTATTCGGTGGGCGGCAAGTCGGGCACGGCGCACAAGCAGATCGGGCGTGCCTACGCCAGCAACAAGTACCGGGCCTGGTTCACCGGCATGGCGCCGATCGACAAGCCACGCATCATCGTGGCGGTGATGATCGATGAGCCCAGCGCCGGCCAGTACTACGGCGGCGCCGTGGCGGCGCCGGTTTTCAGTGAAGTGGTGCAGCAGACGCTGCGCATGATGGGCGTGCAACCCGACATGGCGGTCAAGCCGCAGATCGTGGCGCAGGCGGTGGAGGAGAGCTTCTGATGGTCGAGCTCCACAGTCCCGCCCAGGCAGCCGACTGGCTGCGCACCCAGGTGCGTGGCCGTCTGCAGACCGACAGCCGCAAGGTGTCCGCGGGCGATGGCTTCATTGCCTGGCCGGGCGCGGCCACCGATGGCCGCCAGTACGTCGCCTCGGCTCTGGCGCAGGGGGCGGTCGCCTGTCTGGTCGAGCGGACCGGGGTCGAGTCGTATCGTTTTGAAAGCGACGCGGTAGCCAGCTATGCGGGGCTGAAGGCCGCCAGCGGCCCGATTGCCGCGGCCTACTACGAGCAACCGTCGCAGCAGCTGACCGTGCTGGCAGTCACCGGCACCAACGGCAAGACCTCAACCAGCTGGTGGCTGGCGCAGGCCCTGTCGGCGCTGCAGCCGGCCATCCCGTGCGGGTTGATCGGCACACTGGGTGTGGGCCATGCGCCAACCGTGGGCTCGGCCGACGGCGTGGTGAGCACCGGCCTGACCACGCCTGACCCCGTGCTGCTGCAGCAGACCTTCCGCCGTTTTGTCGACGAGGGCCTGCAGGCCTGCGCCATTGAAGCCTCGTCGATCGGCATCGAGGAGCGGCGGCTGGACGGCACGCGGATCCGCACCGCCATCTTCACCAATTTCACCCAGGATCATCTGGACTATCACGGCAGCATGGCCGCCTACTGGCAGGCCAAGGCGGCGCTGTTCGACTGGCCGGGTCTGTGCGCCGCGGTGGTCAACATCGACGACGAAAAGGGTGCCGAACTGGCCGAGCAACTGGCTGGCCGACCGCTCGACCTGTGGACCGTGTCCTGCCGTGACGAACCGGCGCGCCTGTGCGCGCGCGACGTTCGCTTCGAGGGCCAAGGCCTGCGTTTTACCGTGATCGAGGGTGAGGCGGCGTGTGACCTGGCGACGCAGATGGTTGGTGCCTACAACGTCAGCAATCTGCTGGGTGTGATTGCCGCCATGCGCACCCTGGGTGTGCCGCTGAGCGATGCCGTGGCCGCCTGCCGCGACTTGCACCCGGTACCCGGCCGCATGGAATGCCTGGGTGGCGAGGCGCAACCGCTGGTGGTGGTCGACTATGCCCACACGCCGGATGCGCTGGCGCAGGTGCTGCAGGCGTTGCGGCCGCTGGCCGAGCAGCGCGGGGGCGCGCTCTGGTGCGTCTTCGGTTGCGGCGGCGACCGCGATCCAATCAAGCGGCCGCTCATGGGCGCCGTGGCCGGCCAGCATGCCGACCAAGTGGTGCTGACCAGCGACAACCCGCGCGGCGAGAAGCCGGAAGCCATCATCAGCCAGATCCTGCTCGGGCTCGAAGGCCATCGCGCTGTCAGCGTGCAGGGTGATCGCGCCCGGGCCATTGCCGACACCGTGCAGCAGGCCGCGGCGCAGGACATCGTGCTGGTGGCGGGCAAGGGCCATGAGGACTACCAGGAAACGGCCGGTGTGCGCCTGCCGTTCTCGGATCGGGCCGAAGTAAAGCGGGCCTTGCAGAGCCGCGCGACGCGTCCACAGGGAGGACAGGCATGAACACCATGATGACCTTGCAGCAGGCGGCCCAGTGGCTGGCTGGCGCACAACTGGTGAGCGACGGCGGCGTGGTGGTGCAGCGCGTGCACACCGACACCCGCACCCTGCAACCGGGTGACCTGTTCGTGGCGCTCAAGGGTGAGCGTTTCGATGCCAACGACTTCTTGCTGGAAGCTCGCGCCAAGGGGGCGGTGGCCGCCCTGTGCAGCAACGCTGAAGCGCTGCGCGCCGCGGGCCTGCCGGGTCTGCTGGTGGCCGACAGCACGCGCGCACTGGGTCAGCTGGCCGCCGGCTGGCGTGCCCAGTTCACGCTGCCGCTGCTGGCCGTCACCGGCAGCAATGGCAAGACCACGGTGACGCAGATGATCGCGTCCATCCTGCGGGCCTGGAAGCCGCAGGCCATGCTGGCCACCGAAGGCAACCTGAACAACGAGATTGGCGTGCCGCTGACCGTGCTGCGCCTGCATGCCGCGCACGAGGTGGCGGTGGTCGAGCTCGGCATGAACCATCCGGGCGAGATCGCCGTGCTGGCCGGCATTGCCCAGCCGACGGTAGCGCTGGTCAACAACGCGCAGCGTGAACACCAGGAATTCATGGCCTCCATCGAGGCGGTGGCGCGCGAGAACGGCGCAGTGATCGAGGCGCTCGGACCCAGCGGCACGGCCGTGTTCCCGGCCGACGACGCCTACACCACGCTGTGGCAGACGCTGGCCGGGCCTCGTCCGCAGCTGACGTTTGCCATCACACACGATCCGCAGGCGGCCGACGTCAGCTGCGCCCTGCCGCAGTGGACTGGCACCGCCTGGCAGGTGCAGGCGCGCACGCCGGCCGGCCCGTTGGCCTACACCCTGCACGTGGCCGGGCTGCACAACGTCAAGAACTCACTGGCTGCTGCGGCCTGCGCGCTGGCCGCGGGTGTGCCGCTGGCCGAGATCGCGCGCGGCCTGGAAGCGTTCGAGCCGGTGAAAGGCCGCTCGCGGGCGCTGGCGCTGCAGCTGGCCGGGCGCACGCTGACGCTGGTGGACGACAGTTACAACGCCAACCCCGACTCGGTGCGTGCCGCCATCGACGTGCTGGCCGGCTTGCCCGGGCCACACCTCTTGGTGCTGGGTGACATGGGCGAGGTCGGCACCGAAGGGCCGCGCTTCCATGCGGAAGTCGGCACCTACGCGCGTGAGCGCGGCATCGAGACGCTGTTCGCGCTGGGCGACCAGTCTGCCGTGGCGGTGCAGCAGTTCGCGCCCCAGGCGGGCCGTGGCTGTCACTTCACGGACATCGACACGCTCAACACCGCCGTGCTCAGCACCCTGCCCGACGTGCGCAGTGTGCTGGTCAAAGGCTCACGCTTCATGCGCATGGAGCGCGTGGTGCAGGCCATCACGGCGCGGGCGCAACAGAACAAGGAAGAACACCATGCTGCTTAGTTTGGCCCAGTGGTTGCAGACCCTGTCACCGGAATTCGGATTCTTCCGCGTGTTCCAGTACCTCACGTTCCGCGCCGTCATGGCGGCGCTGACCGCCTTGCTGATTGGCCTGTTCGCCGGCCCCTATGTGATCCGCCGCCTGACCGAGCTCAAGATCGGTCAGCCAGTGCGCGGCTATGGCATGGAGACCCACCTGTCCAAGAGCGGCACCCCGAC
>CALRMF020000262.1:0-4115 GCA_943369035.1 Curvibacter sp. AEP1-3 | reverse complement strand
GCCCACCTGAAGACCGGCAGCCTGCGCGACGTCGCCGGCGTGGCCGGCTATGTGCATGCCGCCAGCGGCCGGCGCTACGTGCTGGTCGCCATCATCAACCATGCCAGCGCCAACACCGCACGCCCGGCCATCGAGGCGCTGATCGAATGGGCGCAGAAGGACCGATGAGCGCGCCTGTGCCGCTGGCGGGCGCTGCGGCAGCCGCGCCGCCGGATCGCCCGGACACCCTGCTGCACACCGTGCACCGCGTGCGCAGCAGCGGCTTCGTCATGGGCTTTGCCATCTTTGCCGCCCACCTGCGGGGCCAGGACTGCGCCTGGCCGGTGTGGGGCCTGCTGGTACTGCAGTTCTTCGTCTACCCGCACCTGCTGCACTGGCGCGCGCGGCGCGCGCCCCAGGCCATGCAGGCCGTGTTGAGCAACTTCCTGATCGATGGTCTGGCCATGGGCCTGTGGGCCGGCTTCCTGGGTTACCCGCTGTGGATCAGCTTTTCCCTCCTGACCTGCAACCTGGTGTCGATCACGCTCTACGGCGGCTTGCGCTATGCACTGCAGGCACTGGTGCTGTTCTTCTCCGGCGGGCTGCTCTGGTGGGCGCTGAACGGCCAGACGCTGCATCTGGAGACGAGCTGGCCCGTCACCGTGCTGTGCATCGTCGGCCTGACGCTCTTCCTGCTCATGGCCACCAGCACCGCCTTCCACCGCAACCGCAAGTTGCAGGAAATCCGTGCCGCACTGCGCGAAAGCGAGCAGGCGCTGCATCATGCCAACGATTCGCTGCAGACCCAGCTGCAGGCCATCCACGTGCTGCAGGAAAAACTGAGCGAGCAGGCGCACCGCGATCCATTGACCGGCCTGTACAACCGCCGCTACCTCGACGACACGCTGGCGCGCGAACTGGCGCGCTGCCAGCGCGAAGGCCTGCCGCTGAGCCTGATGCTGATCGACCTCGACCACTTCAAGCAGATCAACGACACCTATGGCCACCTGGCCGGCGACGAGGTACTGAAGCAGCTCGCCGCCATGCTGAGTGCACGGGCACGCACCAGCGACGTGGTCTGTCGCTTCGGTGGCGAGGAATTCCTGCTTCTGCTGCCTGCCATGACGCAGGCCACCGCGCTGGAGCGGGCCGATCAATGGCGCCAGGAGTTTGCCGCGCACAGCATCCGCTTCGGCGAACTTCGCATGCAGGCCACGCTCTCCGTCGGCGTGGCCACCTACCCCGGCCACGGCACCACGCCCCAGGCGCTGATCCGTAGTGCCGACGACGCGCTCTACCGCGCCAAGACCGGCGGTCGCAACCGTGTGGTGCTGGCCGAAGCGCCCCAACCGCCCCTGGGCCAGGAGTTTCGTCTGCCATGAACGACCTCATCGGCTACCTGGCCGCCAGTCTGACCACCCTGAGCTTCGTGCCGCAGGCCTGGCACACCTTCCGCACGCGGGACGTCCGCGGCATCTCGCTCGGCATGTACAGCGTCTTCACGCTCGGCGTGGCGCTGTGGCTGCTCTACGGCCTGCGGGTTGGCGCCTGGCCGGTCGTGGTTGCCAACGCGATCACGCTGGTGCTGGCGTCGGCCATTCTCGTCATGAAGCTGCGCTTCGGGCGCTCACCCGACGAACGACGCGGTTGACCGTGTCGTGCACTCAGGCGGCCGCGCGCGAGAGTCGGTCGCGCACCCCTTCCCACGCGGCGGTCTCCGGCGGCGACTCGATCCAGATCAGCTTCACGCCGGCGGCGTCGAACTCGCGCAGCACGGCGAACAGCTGCTGCGCGGTGGCGGCAGCATCATCCGGCATGCGGCGGTACAGCACGTGGGCCGACGGCAGGCGCAGCACGGTGCGGGCGTAGACGGCAATCGTGGCCGGGCCGGCCAGGTCGCGGCCCAGCACGTCGAGTGCGGCCTGCAAGGCCTGGGCGTCCATCAGGCGCACCTTGGCGTTCGGCGCGTAGTGCGACTCCAGCGTGCCGGACGCGCGGGGCGCAGGTGTTGCCAACGCCTCTTTCGACAGCAAGGGCAAGCCGCACGCGGCCTGCACCTGCTCGCGCGTGATCTGGCCGGGGCGCAGCAGCACCGGCGCGCCGCGCGTGCAGTCGATGATGGTGGACTCGATGCCCACCGGGCAAGCACCGCCATCGAGCACCAGCAGGCTGTCGCCAAACTCGTCACGCACATGGGCCGCAGTGGTGGGGCTGACACGGCCGAACTTGTTGGCGCTCGGGGCCGCCACGCCGTGCACACCGGCCGCGCGTGCAGCGAGCAGCAACGCCTGCGCCACCGGGTGCGCCGGGCAGCGCAGACCGATCGAGTCCTGGCCGCCGGCCGCTGCGGCGCCGACCTCGGGCCGGCGCGGCAGGATGAGCGTCAGGGGGCCAGGCCAGAAGGCCTGCATGAGCTGGCGCGCGAAGTCCGGCACGTTTTGCGCGAAGTGGTCGACGCCGGACGCATCGGCTACATGCACGATCAGCGGGTGGTCGCTGGGCCGGCCCTTGGCGGCAAAGATCTGGGCGACCGCCGCCGGGTTGGCGGCATCGGCCGCCAGGCCGTAGACGGTTTCGGTCGGCAGGCCAAGCAGCTCGCCGCGCTGCAGCGCCTGCGCCGCGGCGGCAATGGCGGCCGGGTCGCGTCCGTCCAGAATCATCGGGAGCGGTCCCCGTCAGAAGGGCTCAAGGCCCAGCATTCGGGCTGCCGCCAGCGCCGTGGCACGCACCTCGTCCACCGAGGTACCGGTGATGTTGAGGTGGCCCATCTTGCGCCCGGGCTTGGCGTCGAGCTTGCCGTACAAATGCAGGTGGGTACCCGGCAGGGCCAGCACGGCGTCCCACGGTGGCGCATCGTTGAAGGCCAGCCAGATGTCGCCCAGCAGGTTGAGCATGATGGATGGGCCATACGCGCGGGGCTGCACCAAGGGCAGGCCGGCGAGGGTGCGTACCTGCAGGTCGAACTGCGACTGGTCGCAGCCGTCGAGCGTGTAGTGGCCACTGTTGTGCGGGCGCGGCGCCATCTCGTTGACGATCAGGCTACCGTCCTGCAGCACGAAGAACTCGACGCACAGCACGCCCACGTATTGCAGGCCTTCCGCTACTGATTTCGTAGCTGCCACCGCTTGTGCAGCAAGGGTAGAAGGCAGATTTCCTTCATAGACTTCGGTCACTGCGAGGATGCCGTCGCGATGCAGGTTGCGCTGCACCGGGAAGTTGACCATGCTGCCGTCCCAGCCGCGCGCCACGATGACGGAACACTCGAAGGCCAGCGGCAGCATCTTTTCCAGCACACAGGGCACGCGCTTGAGTTCGTCCCAGGCAGCGGCCAGCTCGGCGCGCGTCTTCACGCGCACCTGGCCCTTGCCGTCGTAGCCCAGGCGCGCCGTCTTCAGGATGCCGGGCAACAGGTCATCGGTCACTGCCCCCAGTTGCGCAGGCGTCTCGATCACCGCATGCGGGGCCACCGGCACGCCGCAACGCATGAAGTGCGCCTTCTCCTGCGCGCGATCCTGCGCAATCGCCACGGCATCGGCACTCGGCGCCACCGGGCGCTGCGCGGCCAGCGCGCGCAACGCGGGCGCCGGCACGTTCTCGAACTCGGTGGTGATAGCCGCGCTGTGCTGCGCCAGCTGTGCCAGGCCCGCTTCGTCGAGGTAGCCGGTGGGCACATGGTGGTGGCTCACCAGCCCGGCCGGGCTGGCGGCATCCGGGTCGAGCACGGCGGTGAAGTAGCCCATGCGCTGCGCCGCCTGCACGAACATGCGGCCGAGCTGGCCGCCGCCCATCACGCCCAGGGTGGCGGGCTGGCCGTTGACCCGGGTGCCGGGCAGGATGCGGGGGGGAACGACAGGCCGGCTCATAGGGCGGGCGGCAGGTGCATGCCGCGCGCGGTGGCGGTCTGTTCGGCACGGTAGGCGTCGAGCTTGGCGCGCAGGGCCGGGTCCTCGCCCGCCAGCATGGCCACCGCGAACAGCGCGGCATTGGCCGCGCCGGCCTGGCCGATGGCAAAGGTGGCCACCGGGATGCCCTTGGGCATCTGCACGATGCTGTGCAGCGAGTCGACCCCCTGCAGGTGCTTGCTGGCCACCGGCACGCCCAGCACCGGCACCGTGGTCTTGGCCGCCAGCATGCCC
>CALRMF020000261.1:0-4129 GCA_943369035.1 Curvibacter sp. AEP1-3 | reverse complement strand
TGCCACCGTTTCCAGGTAGACGACGCGCCAGGGCAGCTGCTGCGCCGTGCTGAAGAGGCGGCCGTAAGCCACGAGGTTCTCCGCCTCCTCGTCAGCCATGATACAGGTCAGCAACGGGTGCTTGGCGGGGGCTGGCGTGCTGAGGTGCTCGTTCAGCAAAGTCGTTCGCGCATCAGGTTCCACGGTCCCAGTGAGGCTGCAGGCGGGTGAGCAAGTCCAGAATCAACTCCCGCACTGTATCCGAACCCTCGCCGGCACGAAGCGCCTGCAGAAAGCGTCGCTGCAGCAGGTTGTCGCGCAGGAAGGTCAGCAAGGCATGGTCCGTGGGACTGACAGGGTAGGCCGCCAGCAGGATGAAGGCGTCCTGGATCGGCTCGAGTGATGACAGGCGTAGCGGCTGCTTCAGCCGCAAGTAGAGCAGGCGGGTGCGGCGCAGGTGCCGTATTTCAGCATTGCACAAGGCGACCCCTTGCCCCAGTCCCATGGACTGCCGCTCGTGGCGCAGTTGCAGTCGCATGGCGACATGGCCGGCCGGGTAGCGACGCGGGTCGGCGACGATCCGGTCCACGGTGTCGAACAGGCTCGCGATGGTGTCGAATTCCAGGCCGAGGCGAACATCCAGCCCGATGTCCGGCAGGAGATAGGTTTCCACAACGAAAAACCCGGGCCGACCGGGTGTGTACAAGGGATGCGACGGATTTCACCGCTTGGGGCGTAAAAAATCCGTAAGAAAACCTGTTTCCTCGGTGTCAGTCGACGGACGCACTCCAGCGCGTGTTCCAGGTCCGTTCCATCTGCCGTCGGTCGCGCTTGGTTGGCCGGCCCTGCTCGATGCTCAGGGCCGGCTCGGCCGCCAGGCGGTTCTGCTCGGCTGCCCGCTCACGCGCCAGCCGGCTGGCCTCGGTCTCCTCGTAGAGTTGCTGGGCCACCGGGGCGGGCCCGCGTTGGGCACTGATGCCCAGCACCCGTACCTCGCGCGCGATGCCACCCTGACGCAGCGTGACCAGGTCGCCGCTGCGCACTTCGCGCGCCGGCTTGGCCACCTGGCCGTTGACCAGCACACGGCCCTTGCCGATCTCGTCGCAGGCCAGCGAGCGCGTCTTGTAGAAGCGTGCGGCCCAGAGCCATTTATCGACGCGTAGTTGTTCCATGTCCTTGCTTGCGCGGCGCCTGTCCCGATGCGGGCGCCTCGGGGCTACTGTACTACCATAGGCGCATGGAAATGAAGGACGCCTTGCCGCGCGATGCCCAGAGCATCCTGGAGCTGGCCGCGCGCTCCATGTTTGACCTTTTTGCCCATGCCAGCGAAGGCATGCTGCTGGTGGACCGGCAGGGCAAGGTGGTCTGGATCAACGAGCAGTACAAGCGCTTCCTGCCGGCACTCGGGTTCGAACGGGTGGAGGATTTTGTGGGGCATCCAGTGGCGAGCGTGGTGCACAACACGCAGATGCACCATGTGATCGAGACCGGCAAGCCGATCCTGATCGACCTGCTGAGCAACCGCGCCGGCACCTTCGGCGTCAGCCGCATCCCGCTGCGCGACAGTTCGGGTGAGGTCATCGGCGCCCTGGGCATCGTGCTGTTCGATCATCCCGAGACCAACCTGCAACCGCTGATCACCAAGTTCGCTGCCTTGCAGCGCGAACTCGACGATGCCCGCCGGGAGCTGGCCAGCCAGCGCAGCGGGCGGCGTCAGGCCAAGTACACCTTTGCCAGCTTCGTCGGTGCCAGCCCGGCGGTGGTGGAGGTCAAACGCCTGGCGCGCCGCGCCGCGCAGTCGAGCAGCCCCGTGCTCTTGCTGGGCGAGACCGGCACCGGCAAGGAACTGCTGGCGCATGCCATCCATGCGGTGTCGGCCCGTGCGGCCAAGCCGTTCGTCAGCGTCAACATCGCTGCCGTGCCCGATACCTTGCTGGAGGCGGAGTTCTTCGGTGTGGCGCCCGGTGCCTATACCGGTGCCGAACGCAAGGGGCGGGATGGCAAGCTCAAGCTGGCCGACGGTGGCACGCTGTTTCTGGATGAAATCGGCGACATGCCGCTCGCGTTGCAGTCCAAGCTCCTGCGTGCCCTGCAGGAAGGCGAGTTCGAACCTTTGGGTTCCAACCAGCTGATGCGCTTCGATGCCAAGGTGATTGCCGCCACGTCGCGCGACCTCGGGCGTCTGGTGCGCGAAGGCAAGTTTCGCGAAGACCTGTACTACCGCCTCAACGTGCTGCCGATCCGTGTGCCGCCGCTGCGTGAGCGCCGCGCCGACATCCCGGCGCTGGCCGAGGCCCTGGGGGAGGACATCGCCTTGCGCAGTGGTCTGCCCCAGCCGGAACTGACGCTGGATGCCATGGACCTGCTGTCGGCGCAGGTCTGGCGTGGCAATGTGCGTGAGTTGCGCAATGTGCTGGAACAGGCCGCCATGCTGGGCGACTCCAGCCGCATTGACCGCCCGCAGATCGAGAAGGTGTTGCGCGAGACCGGGCTGGCGCAGGTCGAGCCCATCCTGGCTTCGGTCGCTTCCGTCAGTCCTGCCGCCTCCAGGTCCGACTTGGCGCCTCCGGGCGCCATCCGTCCGCTGGCCGAGCAGGTGGCGCAACTGGAGCGCGCCGCCATCGCGCGCGCCCTGGCCAGTACCGGCGGCAACAAGGCGGCCGCCGCCAAATTGCTGGGAATTTCTCGTGCCACGTTGTATGAACGACTCGATACGATTGTCTGATATTCAGTCGAATGTTTATTTATTAGACATTTATTCGTCTGAAAATTAGACGAATCCAAATTGGATTTGAAAAAATAGCAAGCAAATCAAGCACTTGGCGCTTGGCACGGTCCATGCTGAAGTAGCAGGGTTTGCATTCATAACGAGGAAATATCCATGCAACGTCGTACCTGGATTGCCCGCGCCAGCTTGCTGGTTGCCACCACCGGCCTGTTCGCTGCCTCCGCCTTGGCGCAGGGCAAGGACATCCGCATTGCCCACATCTACAGCAAGACCGGTGCCCTGGAAGCCTATGGCAAGCAGACCCAGACCGGTTTCATGATGGGGCTGGACTACGCCACCGGCGGCACCATGATGGTCGCCGGCCGCAAGATCGTGGTGATCGAGAAGGATGACCAGGGCAAGCCCGACCTCGGCAAGAGCCTGCTGGCCGCCGCCTATGGCGACGACAAGGTGGATCTGGCGGTAGGCCCCACCGCTTCGCCGGTGGCACTGGCCATGCTGCCGGTGGCCGAGGAGTACAAGAAGATCCTGCTGGTGGAGCCGGCTGTGGCCGATTCCATCACCGGCGACAAGTGGAACAAGTACATCTTCCGCACTGGTCGCAACAGCAGCCAGGACGCCATCGCCAACGCCGTGGCGCTGGACAAGGACGGCGTCAGCATCGTCACCATGGCGCAGGACTCGGCTTTCGGCCGTGATGGCGTCAAGGCCTTCAAGGAAGCGCTGAAGAAGGCCAAGCTGGTGCACGAGGAGTACCTCCCGCCGGCCACCACCGACTTCACCGCCGGCGGCCAGCGCATGATCGACAAGCTCAAGGGCCTGCCGGGCCGCAAGGTGATCTTCATCATCTGGGCCGGCGGCAACCCCTTCAAGATCGCCGACATGGACTTGAAGCGCCATGGCATCGAGATCGCCACCGGCGGGAACATCCTGCCGGCCATGACGGCCTACAAGCAGTTCCCCGGCATGGAAGGCGCGGCCTACTACTACTTCGGCATTCCGAAGAACCCGGTCAACGAGGCCCTGGTGTCCATGCACTACAAGCAGTTCAAGGCGCCGCCGGACTTCTTCACCGCCGGTGGCTTCAGCGCCGCCATGGCCGTGGTCACGGCGCTCAAGAAGACCAATGGCGACACCGCCACCAACACGCTGATCAAGGCGATGGAAGGCATGAGCTTCGACACCCCCAAGGGCAAGATGACTTTCCGCAAGGAAGACCATCAGGCGATGCAGAGCATGTACCACTTCAAGATCAAGGTGGACCCGGCCTTTGCCTGGGGCGTGCCTGAGCTGGTGCGCGAGATCAAGCCTGAAGAGATGAACGTTCCGATCCGCAACAAGCGCTGATCGTCCACGGTGCCGCCGCTGCGCGGCACCTGCCTTCCCGTAACGCTTCCGCAACGCTCCCGTAACACCGCCCCG
>CALRMF020000260.1:0-4152 GCA_943369035.1 Curvibacter sp. AEP1-3 | reverse complement strand
ATCGATGAACATCAGTGCCCCATGGTGCTTGCTGCGGCCGCTGGTGGCCTGAGCCTGCTGCAGCCGATCATGCAGCAGGCGGCGGTTGGGCAGGGCGGTGAGCGGGTCATAGAAGGCCAGGCGCTGGGTTTCCTCCTCCGCCAGCTTGCGCTCGGTGATGTCGTGCATCGTGGCCACGTAATGGCTGACCGTGTCGTCCTCGCCGCGTACCGCTGTGATGGTGACCGACTCAGGATAGATCTCGCCATTCTTGCGCCGGTTCCAGATCTCGCCTTTCCAGGCGCCACTGCTCCTGAGGCGCGACCACATGGCGTTATAGAAGGCGGCGTCGTGGCGTCCCGAGCTGCGAAAGCGCGGGTTCTTGCCCACCACCTCGGCGGCGCCGTAGCCGGTGATGTCGGTGAACGCGCTGTTGACGCGCAGGATCGTGCCTTGGGCATCGGTGATGAAGATGCCCTCCTGCGTCTCGAAAGCGGTGGCCGCGATGCGCATCTCGGCTTCGGTGCGGCGGCGCTCGCCGATGTCGGAGAAGATCACCACCGTGCCGGAGACGGCGTCGGCATCGCGAATCGGGTGTGCCGAATATTCGACGTACAGCGGGTTGCCGTCCTTGCGCCAGAACACCTCCTGCACTGCTTGGATGGCCTGGCCAGAGTTGGAGGTGCGGTAGACCGGGCAGTCCTGCAGCGGGTAGGGCGAGCCATCGGCGCGGGTGTGGTGCACCAGGGCGTGGATGTCCTGGCCGATGATCTCCGCCACCTCGTAGCCCAGCATGCGGCCGGCGGCCTGGTTGATGAAGGTGCAGCGGCCTTCACGGTCGATGCCGTAGATGCCTTCGCCGGTGGATTCCAGCAGCAACAGGCGCTCGCGCGAGAGTTCCTCGCGCGCCGCCTCATCTTGCTTGCGTTCGGTGATGTCCTGCAGCGTACCGGCCATCACCGGGTGGCCGGTCTCGCCCAGGCTGCGGTTGCCGCGCGCGTGCAGCCACTTGGTGTGACCGCCGGGTGTGTAGACGCGGTAGCTGAGGTCGAAGGCGGTGCTGTTCTTCAGTGCCTGTTCGTAGGTGGCACTCACGATGGCCCGATCCTCCGGGTGCACCAGGCCGAACAGCACGCGTGCCGGAGGGTCGGAAGACTGCCGCTCGATCTCCAGCATGCGAAACACTTCGTCCGACCAGCTCCAGCGGTCGGTCTCGGGGTCGTACTCCCAGCTGCCCAGGCTGGCAATGCGTTGCGCCTCCATCAGGTGCCGGTGCTCCCGGGCCAGTTGGCGCTCGGCCAGTTGTCGCCGGTAAAGAGCATGGCCCACGGAGCCGAGCGAGAGCGCCACCAGCAGGCTGGCCGCCATGCCGATCCACAGCAGCCGCTGTTGCGTATCGCGGAGTTCGGCCAGCATGGCGTCGGGCCGCCGCGCCACCACCAGCAGCAGCGGGTAATGCGCGATCCAGCGGTGGGCAATGCCGCGTTCGACCTGGTCGAGCGCCGAGCGACGCACCAGGTAGCCGGAGCGTTCACGCTGGTAATCTGTCAACAGCTTGCGCGGCAGGCGCGAGCCCAGATGCTGACTCAGCTCGATCGAGCGGCTCAGCAGCACGCCGTCCCGCGTGAACACCGACATGATGGTGTCGGCGCCCACCGCCAGCGGCTGCATGAAGCGCGTCAGCTCCTCCGGCGGCAGGAAGATGACGATGACACCGAGGAACCTGCCGCCGCTGTCCAGGATGGGACGTGCCATCTGGATACCCCAGCGCTTGGTGATGCGTCCCATCACCGGTTCGCTGATGTAAAGCTGGTCAACGCCGCCATCCGCGAAGTGGCGGAAGTGCGGCCGATCCCCCAGGTACACCGGGGCCCGGTAGCCCGCGATGTCGCTGAACTCCGAGTAGCCGTTGCGGCCGATGACGGTGACCTGAACATCCAGCCCCTTGAGCGGGCCGTGGCGCAACAGTTCGACCGTGCGCGTCAGGTCGTTGCGGTTGAGCAGGTAATCCTTGCGCAGGATCAGCAGGGCGTTGTCGATGCCGTCGAGCTGGCGTACCAGCGTCTCATCAAGGATTTCGCTCAGATGCAGCAGGCCCTGGCGGAACTCGGCCTGCCGGGCCGCTTCATCCTGCCGGGTCTGCCACTGCACCGTGCCCCAGATCAGGGAGAGCAGCAGGGTGCCGAGCAGGAGCAGCTGCCAAAGCGGCGACAGGCGCTCCAGCCGGAGCAGGCGGCGCCAGCGACGGGCGGGCCGGACGGGCTGGTTGGGGCCTGCAGTTGCCATGTGGAATTCAGCGCGGTGATGGGGCGCAAGGGTTCTTATGCGAAGCTATTCTAGTGGTGGCCTGCACGGGAACCGGCCAGTCTTCGGCAGTCATTTCCGGTTTATCCTCCCGCCATGAAACTGCACAACTACTTCCGTTCGTCGGCTTCGTTCCGCGTGCGCATCGCGCTGGCGCTCAAGGGTCTGGACTACGAGTACCTGGCCGTGCACCTGGCGCGTGGCGACCACAAGCTGCCCGACTACTCCAGCCTTTCGGCCGATGGCCTGGTGCCCTTGCTGGAGGTGGACGGAGAACATTTGTCGCAGTCCATGGCCATCATCGAGTACCTGGACGAGACCCACCCCGAGCCGGCGTTGCTGCCGGCCGATGCCCTGGGGCGCGCCCGGGTGCGGGCGCTGGCGCAGATGATCGCCTGCGAAATCCACCCGCTCAACAACCTGCGCGTGCTCAAGTACCTGGTGCGCGAACTCAAGGTGGGCGAGGACAACAAGAACACCTGGTATCGCCACTGGGTGCGCGTCGGGCTGGAAGGGTTCGAGCGGCAGCTCGCCGCCTTGGCCGCGCAACGCCGGCAAAAGGGCCTCGCACCGTCGGTCTACTGCTGGGGCGACACGCCGACGCTGGCCGACTGCTGCCTGGTGCCGCAGATCTTCAATGGCCAACGCTTCGATGTGAAATTCGACGACCTGCCGCTGACAATGGCCGCCTTCAACGCCTGCATGCAGCTGCCGGCCTTCCAGCAGGCGCAGCCCTCGAGCTGTCCGGACCACGAGCCGTGATGCCTCTCGACTGGCTCGTTCCCGAATGGCCGGCGCCGGCCGGCGTGCGTGCCGTCTGCACCACGCGCGCCGGCGGCCATTCGGCGCCGCCCTACGACAGCCTGAACCTGGGTGACCACGTGGGCGACGACACCCTGGCCGTGGGGGCCAACCGGGCGCTGCTGGCGCAGGCGCTGGGCGCTCACCCGGTGTTCCTGCAACAGGTGCATGGGGCAGGCGTGGTGGAACTGGGCCCGCACACGCCGCATGGCACCGCGGCCGACGCCTGCTTCACGCGCGAACGCGGCGTGGCCTGCACCATCATGGTGGCCGACTGCCTGCCGCTGCTGTTCACCGACACGCGTGGCAGCTTCGTGGCCGCCGCCCACGCCGGCTGGCGCGGCTTGGCGGGGCAGGGGGGCGTGGGTGTGCTGGAGGCGGTTTGCAAGCTTTTTCCGGCTTTCAACCATGCGGAGCAATCGCAGGGTGCTCCTGAAATCATAGCGTGGCTGGGGCCGTGCATCGGTCCGCAGTCCTTCGAGGTCGGGCCGGAGGTGAAGGCCGCCTTCGAGTCCCACGACCCGCAGGCCGTGGCCTGCTTCCGCGCCGCGGCCGCGCCGGGCAAGTGGCTGGCCGACCTGCCGGCACTGGCGCGCCAGCGGCTGGCGGCGCTGGGCATCACACGTGTCTATGGCAATGACGGCAGCGCAGCCTGGTGCACCGTCAGCAATCCGTCACGGTTCTTTTCGCACCGGCGCGACAGCGTCAGCGGCCGGCTGGCCGCCTGCGTCTGGCTGGCCTGAGGCGGCCTCGCCGGCTCCCGCCGCTCTCCCTTGCTCCTGTTGGGCGGCGCGCCAGGCGGCCAGCTCGGCTGCTTCGCGCGCCTTGATGGCGCGCTTGCGCGCTGGCGTGGCCATGAGGTAAAGCACCAATGCCACTGGACCCACGCCATAGAGTACAAAGGTGATGACGGCGCCGAGCACCGTGCCGGTGGAGTGGGTGGCCTCGGCCACCGCCATCATCAGGGCGACATAGAGCCAGCCGATGGCAATCAGTATCAGGAACATGGGGCTTTTGACCGTTGTCAGTTTTTCGAAGGGGTGAGCCTGAGATACTGGCCCACGGTGG
>CALRMF020000259.1:0-4203 GCA_943369035.1 Curvibacter sp. AEP1-3 | reverse complement strand
CTTCCCAGTTCAGCGGAGCCACCACCTCGCCGTTGAACTTGGCCGCCTCTTCCAGCACCGCCTGCGCGGTGTCGAAACCGGCATCTTCGAAGCCGGGAATGCGGGCGATCTCGTCGATCTGCGCCAGGTGCTTGAGGTTGAACAGCATGTCCTTGACGGGCGCAACGTAGCTCATGGTCTAACTCCGGGGAAATTCAGGGGCAACAAGTCAAAAAAAAGGCATCGCGCGCGATGCCTTTCGGGGCGGTGCTTACAGCGCTGCAACCAGCTCCGGCACCGCGGTGAAGAGGTCGGCCTCCAGACCGTAGTCGGCCACCGAGAAGATCGGCGCTTCCGGGTCCTTGTTGATGGCGACGATCACCTTGGAGTCCTTCATGCCGGCCAGGTGCTGGATGGCGCCGCTGATGCCGCAGGCCACATACAGCTGCGGTGCGACGATCTTGCCGGTCTGGCCGACCTGCAGGTCGTTCGGTGCGTAGCCGGCGTCCACAGCGGCGCGGCTGGCGCCGATGGCGGCCCCCAGCTTGTCGGCCAGCGGGGTCATCACTTCATTGAACTTCTCGCTCGAGCCCAGGGCACGGCCGCCTGAGACGATGATCTTGGCCGCCGTCAGTTCGGGGCGCTCGCTCTTGGCCAGCTCCTCGCTCACGAAGCTGCTCTTGCCACTGTCAGCCGCGGCCGCCACGGTTTCCACAGCTGCGCTGCCACCGGTCGCGGCAGCCGCATCGAAGCCGGTGCTGCGCACGGTGATGACCTTCACCGCATCGCTGCTCTGCACGGTGGCAATGGCGTTGCCGGCGTAGATCGGACGCTCGAAGGTGTCGGCGCTCTCGACCTTGGTGATGTCGGAGATCTGGGCCACGTCCAGCTTGGCCGCCACGCGCGGCGCGACGTTCTTGCCGCTGGCGGTGGCCGGGAACAGGATGTGGCTGTAGCTGGAGGCGATGGCCAGCACCTGGGCGGCCACGTTCTCGGCCAGGCCGTGAGCCAGGCTGGCACCGTCGGCGTGGATCACCTTGCTCACGCCGGCGATCTGGGCCGCAGCGGCAGCGGCAGCCGCCGCGTTGTGGCCGGCCACCAGCACGTGGACGTCGCCACCGCAGGCCTTGGCGGCGGTGACGGTGTTGAGGGTCGCGCCCTTGATGGAAGCGTTGTCGTGTTCTGCAATGACGAGAGAGGTCATGATGCGTATCCTTTCGTGTCTTTTCCAGGGAACCCGCGGAACCGGCTTGGCCGGGCCGCTGGGTTCGTCGCCCTTGGGGGAAGGCGGCCGCCAGGCCGACTCAGGGGGTTAGATTACTTTCGCTTCGTTCTTCAGCTTGTCGACGAGCGTGGCGACGTCGGGCACCTTGATGCCGGCGCTGCGCTTCGGGGGCTCCGAGACCTTCAGGGTCTTGATGCGCGGTGTCACGTCCACGCCCAGGTCTTCCGGCTTGACGGTGTCGAGCTGCTTCTTCTTGGCCTTCATGATGTTGGGCAACGTCACGTAGCGCGGCTCGTTCAGGCGCAGGTCGGTGGTCACCACGGCCGGCAGGCTGACGGCGATGGTTTCCAGACCACCGTCCACTTCACGCGTCACATTGGCCTTGCCGTCGGCGATCTCCACCTTGGAGGCGAAGGTGGCCTGCGGCAGGTCGGCCAGCGCAGCCAGCATCTGGCCGGTCTGGTTGGCGTCGTCGTCGATGGCCTGCTTGCCCAGGATCACCAGGCCCGGCTGTTCCTTGTCCACCAGGGCCTTGAGCAGCTTGGCCACGGCCAGCGGCTGCAGCTCTTCGTTGGTTTCCACCAGGATCGCGCGGTCGGCGCCGATGGCCATGGCGGTGCGCAGGGTTTCCTGGCACTGAGCAACGCCGCAGGAGACGGCGATGACTTCGGTGACGGCGCCCTTTTCCTTCAGGCGCACCGCCTCTTCCACGGCGATTTCGTCAAACGGGTTCATGCTCATCTTGACGTTGGCGATGTCCACACCGCTGTTGTCCGACTTCACGCGGACCTTCACGTTGTAGTCCACCACGCGTTTGACGGGTACCAGGACTTTCATTTCTGCCACTCCAGCTAGTTGCAAATTCGGTTTTTGTGATTGACGTGCACGTCAATCAGGTGATTCTATGCGGCACTGCGTCATCCGACGGCTTCGATGTGATCGACACACAAAAACGAACGGTCGTGCTTTTTTTGATTATAAACCGATCAGGCCGTCCCGCGGCAAGGAATTCCACCCTGAAACAGGGGCCAAGGCGCCACGGCGGCGCCTGCCCTCACTTGGCGCGGCTCAGACCGAGGTAGGTTTCCACCACCTTGGGATCGCGCGCCAGCTGTTCGGCCGGGCCGTCCAGCATGACCTCGCCCATCTCGAGCACATAGGCGCGGTCGGCCACCTGCAAGGCGGCGCGGGCGTTCTGCTCCACCAGCAGGATGGTCACGCCGGTCTGCTTGAGCTGGGCGATGATGCGGAAGATCTCCTTCACGATCAGCGGCGCCAGCCCCAGGCTGGGTTCGTCGAGCATCAGCAGGCGCGGCTTGGCCATCAGCGCACGGCCGATGGCCAGCATCTGCCGCTCGCCGCCCGACAACGTGGCGGCGAGTTGCGTCTGCCGGTCACGCAGGCGCGGGAAGAGTTCGAACACGGTCTGCAACTGGTCGGTCGGGTTCGGCTCGCGCAGCCGGTGACGGCGGTAACTGCCGAGCAGCAGGTTGTCGAGCACGCTCATGCTGCCGAACAGCTCGCGCTTTTCCGGCACCAGCGACATGCCCAGCGCCACGCGCTGCTCCACCGCCATGCGGTTGAGCTCGTGGCCGAGAAAACGGATCTGGCCGCGTGCATTGCCGGTCTGCGGCAGTGTGCCGCCCAGGGCGTTGAGCAGAGTCGATTTTCCGGCACCGTTGGGGCCGATCACGGTGACGATCTCGCCCGCCTCGGCGCGCAAGTGCACGCCATGCAGGGCCGCCACCTTGCCGTAGCCGGCGTGCAGCGCCTGCACGTCCAGCACCGGGGCCTGCACTTGCTGGGGCAAAGGTTGTGCGCTCATAGGCCTCCCAGGTACGCTTCCAGCACAGCCGGGTCCTGCTGCACCACCGACGGCACGCCCTGCGCGATCAGGGTGCCGAATTCCATCACAACCAGGCGGTCGCACAGGTTCATCACGAAGTCCATGTCGTGCTCGACGATCAGCACGCTCATGCCCTCGCTGCGCAGCTTGGCCAGCAATTCGGCCAGCGCCTGCTTCTCCTTGTAGCGCAGGCCGGCCGCCGGTTCATCGAGCAGCAGCAACGCCGGGTCGCAGCACAGGGCACGCGCGATCTCCAGGATGCGCTGCTGACCCAGCGCCAGGCTGCCAGCAGGCTCGTGCATCAGGTGCGCCAGCCCCACACGCTCGAGCTGCCGCTGCGCCTCGGCCAGCAGGCGCCCCTCTTCCTCACGGTTCAGGCGCAGCATGCTGCGCAGCACGCCAGCCTCGCCGCGCAGGTGTGCGCCCAGGGCCACGTTCTCCAGCACCGACATCTGGCCCAGCAGCTTGACGTGCTGGAAGGTGCGTGCAATGCCGCGGCTGACGATCTCGCGCGAGGGCCTGTTCTGGATCGGTTCGCCACGGTAGCGCACCTCGCCGCGCGTGACCTCCAGCACCCCGGTGATGAGGTTGAACATGGTGGACTTGCCGGCGCCATTGGGGCCGATCAGGCCGACGATCTCGCCGGCCTTGACCTCGAAGCGCATGTCGTTCACCGCCACCAGGCCGCCGAACTCCTTGCGCGCGCCGTCGACTTCCAGCAGCGTCTCGCCGGTGGTCGGCCGCGGCCGCACCGGCAGAGGCGCCGCATCGGCCGGCGGCTGCAGCTGCGTCTGGCGACGCCAGCGGCGCGGCATCAGCTCGGCCACATAGGGCCACAGGCCGTTGCGCGCGTACTGCAGCAGCACCACCAGCAGCACGCCAAGCACGATGGTCTCGAAGTTGCCGGCCTCACCCAGCAGGTGCGGCAGGATGGATTGCAGCTGATCCTTCAGCACCGTCACCAAGCCCGCACCGAGGATGGCACCCCACACGTGGCCAGCGCCGCCAATCACCGCCATGAACAGGTACTCGATGCCGGCATTCAGGCCGAACGGCGTCGGGTTCACCGAACGCTGCATGTGCGCGTACAGCCAGCCCGACAGGCTGGCCAGCACGGCCGCGAAGACAAAGCACACCAGCTTGAGCCAGGCGG
>CALRMF020000258.1:0-4256 GCA_943369035.1 Curvibacter sp. AEP1-3 | reverse complement strand
GGCCGACGCGCTGGCGGCCGCCTACCGCGCCATCGGCCTGTGCGGTGCGGACGTGCAGCCAGGGCCGGCGCAGTTGTGCGCGCAGCTGCAGACGGCACGCGGACTGATGCAACTGGCGTCCTGACGCCGCAGAATGCTCCCAAATTTATAGCTGACGTCGCCCGAGCGACAAGGGCCAGAGGCACTTTTTGCCACAATCCAGCGCATGGGAACCCTCTACCTCGTGCGCCACGGCCAGGCCTCTTTTGGTGCCGATGATTACGACAACTTAAGCGAGCTCGGGCAGCGCCAGAGCTTGCGCCTGGGGCAGTACTGGCGCGAACGCGGTGTGACCTTCGACGCCGTGCTCACCGGCACGCTGCGCCGCCACGCGCAGACCTGGGCCGGCATCGCCGAAGGGGCGGGCTACAGCCATGACGTGCAAGCCCGCGAGGGATTGAACGAGTACGACAGCGCGGCGGTGATCGCCGCCATCCACCCGCAGCCGCTGCCCAAGCCCGACACGCCCGAGCTGTACCGCCACCACTTCCGCCTGCTGCGCGACGGCCTGACGCAATGGATGAACGGCGTGGTCAGCCCCAAGGGCATGCCGAGCTACGACGAATTCCTGGCCGGCGTGAAGAGCGCACTCGACCACGTGCGGCAGAACTACAGCGGCAATGTGCTGATCGTCTCCAGCGGCGGGCCGATTGCCACCGCAGTCGGCCAGGTGCTGGGCACCACGCCAGAGACCACCATCGAGCTCAACCTGCGCATCCGCAACAGCGCAGTCACCGAGTTCCAGTTCAACCCGAAACGCCATACGCTGCTGAGCTACAACACGCTGCCGCACCTGGACCAGCCAGCGCTGGCCGACTGGATCACCTACGCCTGAAGCCGGCGCGCCGTGCCGCCGAGCAGCAGGGCAAACAGCTCGTTGCGGAAGTGGATACCCAGCCGGGCAAAGGCGCGGTTGCGGTAGGTCTTGACGCTGGGCACGCCCAGGCCCAGGTCGCTGGCAATGCCGTCATAGGTCATGCCGGCCAGCAGGCGCACACACACATCCAGCTCGCGCGGCGTCAGGGCCGGCTCCAGCGCCAGCAGGCGGCTGCGGCTGTCTGACGGCGTGGCCGGCCCCGCGGGTGTGAGCGCAATGTGCTTGCGCGCCAGCGCCAGCAGGGCCGGCGCCAGCGCCTCGAACTCGGCCACCTGGCCGTCGTTGAACGGCGCCTGGTGCTGGTGGCGGTAGAAGTTGACGGCGAACACCGCCTGCGCATCGGCCTGCACCACCGAGACGCGCTCCGCCACCCCATGCGCCTCGTAGACGCGGGCCCGGTGCTCGCCCGGCACTTCCTGGGCGGTGATGTGGCACAGCAGCGGCCGGTCCGGCTGCAGCCACTCGTGCATCAGCGTGCGGTCGCTGCGGTAAGGCCCTGACAGGTAGGCATGCCAGCAGTCGCGCGTGGTGTCGGGCACGCCCAGGCTGCCGGACATGAAGAGCTGCGGCACGCAGGCGCGCCCGGTGCGGTAGATGGAGAACGAGGCCGCGGGCACCAGCGGCTGCAGGGTCTGCAACAGCGTCGTGCTGAAGCGTGGCTGCCCCAGCTGGCCGATCAGCTCCGCCAGCGCGTGCGCATGCCGCGCCGCGCCGCCGCTGCTGTCGGTGGGTGTCCACTTTCTCATGGTGTTGTGTCTCGCTCGCGTGTCATCTTAAGGGATGACAACACGACGCGCCACGGCGGCTTAAGCTGGGTGCATGACTGCCATCGCCCCGCCCCAACTGGAACTCTTCGCCGAACTCAGCATTGAGGTCGGCCAACCGCAGGAAGTCGGCCGCACCGTGCACGGCCTGCGCCGCCTCATCCCCATCCTCGGCGGTCAGGCCCACGGCCGCGGCTGGACCGCCCGCGTGCTGCCCGGCGGCGCGGACTACCAGCTCATCGTCAACGACCGGCTGGCCGAACTCGACGCCCGCTACACCATGGAGACCGATGCCGGCGACCTGATCTACGTGCAAAACCGCGCGTTGCGCGCGGCCGACCCGGAGGTCACCGCCCGGCTGTTGCGCGGTGAGCCCGTCGACCCGCAACTGGTGTACTTCCGCTGCAGCCCCAGCTTCGAGGCTGCGGCACCAACCTGGCACTGGCTGAGCGAACGGATCTTTGTCGGCAGCGGCGTGCGCCGCCCCGACCGGGTCGAGTTGCAGTTCTACACCGTGACCTGAGCCCCATTCCCCTCAACACATTCGTCAAAAAACCAGGAGACTGACATGCCCTCTTCCACCCCCCGCATCCTGCGCCGCCGCACCCTGACCGCCGGCGCCGCCGCACTGGCCGCGCTCACTGGCCTGGCCACCTTCGGCGTCCAGGCCCAGACGACCTATCCCAACCGGCCGGTGCGCATCATCGTCGGCTTTCCGGCCGGTACCGGCCCCGACATCGTGGCGCGCCTGCTGGCGCAGAAGCTCTCCGAAGGCTGGGGCGGCCAGGGCGTGATCGTCGACAACAAACCCGGCGCCGGCGGCCTGATCGCCGCCAGTGAAGCGGCACGCGCCACGCCCGACGGCTACACCCTGATGCTGGGCGAGACCGGCCAGCTCAGCATCGCCCCCAGCAGCTACAGCAAGCTGCCCTACAACCCGGCCAAGGACTTCGCGCCAGTGAGCCAGGTGGTGAGCGCCGACTTTGCGCTGCTGGTCAACCCGCAGAAGGTGCCGGCCAAGAACGTGAAGGAGTTCGTGAGCTGGACGCAGCAGCAGAAGGGCCTGTTCATGGCCACCTTCGGCGCCGGCACGCCGGGCCACTTTGGCGCCTTCATGTTCGGCGAGGCGGTCAAGCTCAAGCCCGAGGCGGTGCACTACAAGAGCACGGCCGATGCGCTGGGCGGCCTGTTCAGCGGCGACGTGCAAGGCGTGTTCGCCAGCGTCGGGCTGGCAGCCCCCAACGTGAAGGCCGGCAAGCTGGTGGCGCTGGGCACCACCGGTGCCACGCGCGCCGCCGCCTTGCCGGATGTGCCGACCATCAAGGAGCAGGGTTACCCCACGCTGGAATTCAGCTCGTGGTTCGGCATCGTCGCCCCGGCCAAGACGCCCGCGGACATCCTGGCCAAACTGAGTGGCGACATCCAGAAAGCCATGAAGGCGCCGGACGCCAAGGCCAAGATGGAAGAAGCGGGCTTCCGCGTCACCGGCACCACGGCCGACGAGTTTGGGCGCATCATCGCCGCCGACACCGTGACCTGGGGCAAGGCCGTCGCCGCCACCGGCTTCAAGGCCGACTGAGGTCGATTGAGACGGCGCGCGCCTGGGGTAGGCCTCAGGCGCTGCCGATCAGCACCGCCAACTCGCGGCCCAGCAGGGCCGGGTCCTGCGCGTTGTGCTCGATCAACTGGCGCAGGTGCGTCACGCTGTCGAGGTCGATGTGGGTGCACTGCAGGCCCAGGCAGCTGCCCTGCACCCGGGCCACCTGGATGTCCATGGCGATGAAGGTGGTGGACGACAGCAGCAGGCGCAGACGGCCGTGGGTGCCGATGGGACAGCGCAGTGCCTCACCCAGGTCCACCAGCGCACCCTTGAAGGACACGTCGAGCAGCTGCACCTCGCGCATGCGCCCGGCCAGGTTGAGCCGTGCCGGCGCCTGGAACACCGTGCGCAGGAAGCGCCGGTAGCCCAGCGTGCGCGCCAGCACCGGCACCGCGTCGACAGGTTCGGCGGCTGCGGGGCGGGTGAAGGGCTTCTTCCAGGTCTTGAACATGGGACGTCGCGGCAGGCAGGGCAACCTTACCATGAAGCCCGCCGGCCGAGCCGTCCCTGGTGCCCCCGATCCGACCGTTGGTCGCCGGCCAGGCCGGATTCTTGCTTGCACCACCTGCATGGCTCCACCCCTGACCGCCCTGAACCCCGCGCCCGGCGCCGCGCCGGAAGTGCAGTGGCGCGCCCAGGAGCTGCTGCTGATGCGCGAAGTCATGCGCCTGATCGGCAAGAGCCTGGCGCCGGGCGTGGTGCTGCGCGAGATGCTGCACCTGAAGTCGGAGCTGCTGGGCCTGAACCGCGGTCGCATCGTGCTGCTCGACGCCGACAGCGAGCCCGCGACCGCCCGCATCTGTCACGCCTATGGCCTGACGCGCGCCGAGGTGGCGCGCGGCGTCTATGCCGTGGGCGAGGGCGTCACCGGCCGCGTGCTGGCCACCGGCCAGCCCATCTTGGTGCAGGACATCGACGCCGAACCACTGTTCCTGGCGCGCAGCGTGGCGCGCGCGCAGCTGCCGCCCGACACCGT
>CALRMF020000257.1:0-4282 GCA_943369035.1 Curvibacter sp. AEP1-3 | reverse complement strand
AGGCCTTGTCGGATTCGACCGTGATCAGCGATTGCTCGGCTTTCACGGCGTCGCCCGGCTTGACCAGCAGCTCGATCACGGCCACGTCCTTGAAATCGCCGATGTCGGGCACCATCACATTGACCGGGCCGGCGGCCGCCGGGGCGGCCACGGGTGCGGCCACCGGGGCCGGTGCCGCCGCAGCAGGCGCCGGGGCGGCAGCTGCAGGGGCCGCTGCGGCGGGGGCTTCAGCGGCACCTGCCACCTCCAGCGCCACCACCACCGAGCCTTCGGACACCTTGTCGCCGAGCTTGACCTTGATTTCCTTCACCACGCCGGCATGCGACGAGGGAATCTCCATCGAAGCCTTGTCGGATTCGACCGTGATCAGCGACTGCTCGGCCTTGACCGTGTCGCCCACCTTGACCAACAACTCGATGACGCCCACTTCGTCGAAATCACCGATGTCGGGGACCTTGATATCTACCAATGCCATGTTGTGTCTCCTGGCCGTATCAGGCGTACAGCGGGTTGATCTTGTCGGCCTGGATGCCGTACTTGGCAATCGCCTCGGCCACCTTGGCCACCGGCACCGTGCCCTCTTCGCTCAGCGCCTTGAGCGCGGCCACCACGATGTAGTGGCGGTTGATCTCGAAGTGCTCGCGCAGCTTGCTGCGGAAGTCGCTTCGGCCAAAGCCGTCGGTGCCGAGCACCTTGTAGGTGCGGCCCTTGGGGACGAAGGGGCGGATCTGCTCGGCATAGGCCTTCATGTAGTCGGTCGAAGCCACCACCGGGCCGCTGTGAGCCGCCAGTTGCTGGGCCACGAACGGCACGCGCTGGGTTTCCAGCGGGTGCAGCAGGTTGAAGCGCTCGGCTTCCTGCCCGTCGCGGGTCAGTTCGTTGAAGCTCGGGCAGCTCCAGACGTTGGCGGCCACGCCCCAGTCCTTTTCAAGCAGCTCTTGCGCGGCAATGCTTTCGCGCAGGATGGTGCCCGAACCCAGCAGTTGCACGCGCGGGGTCAGCTTGGCGCCTTCCTTGCACAGGTACATGCCCTTGATGATCTGCTCTTCGGTGCCGGGCGTCAGGCCGGGCATCGCGTAGTTCTCGTTCAGCAGGGTCAGGTAGTAGAAGACGTTGTCCTGCTTTTCAACCATGCGCTTCAGGCCATGGTGCAGGATCACGCCCACTTCGTGCGCGAAGGTCGGGTCGTAGCTGACGCAGTTCGGGATGGTGCCCGCCAGGATGTGGCTGTGACCGTCTTCGTGCTGCAGGCCTTCGCCGTTCAGCGTGGTACGACCCGAGGTGCCGCCCAGCAAGAAGCCGCGGGCCTGCATGTCGCCCGCCGCCCAGGCCAGGTCGCCGATGCGCTGGAAGCCGAACATCGAGTAGTACACATAGAACGGCACCATGATGCGGTTGCTGGTGCTGTAGCTGGTGGCCGCAGCGATCCAGCTGCTCATGCCGCCGGCTTCGTTGATGCCCTCTTGCAGGATCTGGCCGGCCTTGTCTTCGCGGTAGTACATCACCTGGTCTTTGTCGACCGGGGTGTACTGCTGGCCTGCCGGGTTGTAGATGCCCACTTGGCGGAACAGGCCTTCCATACCGAAGGTACGGGCTTCGTCCACCAGGATCGGCACCACGCGCGGGCCCAGGGCCTGGTCACGCAGCAACTGGGTCAGGAAACGCACATAGGCCTGGGTGGTGGAGCTCTCGCGGCCTTCGGCCGTGGGTTCCATCACCGACTTGAACACCTCCAGCGAGGGCACGGTGAACTGCTCGTCGGCCTTGGTGCGGCGGTGCGGCAGGTAACCGCCCAGGGCCTTGCGGCGCTCGTGCAGGTACTGCATTTCCGGGGTGTCGTCAGCCGGCTTGTAGAACGGGATGCTCGGCAGATCGCTGTCCGGGATCGGGATGTTGAAGCGGTCGCGGAAGATCTTGATGTCTTCGTCGGTCAGCTTCTTGGTCTGGTGAACGTTGTTCTTGCCTTCACCGGCCTTGCCCATGCCAAAGCCCTTGACGGTCTTGATCAGCAGCACGGTGGGCTGACCCTTGTGCTTGGTGGCCGCGGCGTAAGCCGCGTAAACCTTCTGCGGATCGTGACCGCCGCGGCGCAGCGCCCAGATCTGCTCGTCGCTCATCTTCGACACCATTTCGAGGGTGCGCGGATCGCGGCCGAAGAAGTGCTTGCGCACGTAGGCGCCGTCGTTGGCCTTGAACGACTGGTAGTCGCCGTCCAGGGTTTCCATCATGACCTTGCGCAGCGCGCCGTCCTTGTCGCGGGCCAGCAGCGGGTCCCAATCAGAGCCCCACAGCAGCTTGATCACGTTCCAGCCGGCACCGCGGAACTCGCCTTCGAGCTCTTGCACGATCTTGCCGTTGCCACGCACCGGGCCGTCCAGACGCTGCAGATTGCAGTTGACCACGAAGATCAGGTTGTCGAGCTTTTCACGCGCGGCCAGGCCGATGGCGCCCAGCGATTCGACTTCGTCCATTTCACCGTCGCCGCAGAACACCCACACCTTGCGGTTTTCGGTGTTGGCGATGCCACGGGCGTGCAGGTACTTCAGGAAACGGGCCTGGTAGATGGCCATCAGCGGGCCCAGGCCCATCGAGACGGTCGGGAACTGCCAGAACTCGGGCATCAGCTTGGGGTGCGGGTAGCTCGACAGGCCCTTGCCGTCCACTTCCTGGCGGAAATGCAGCAGTTGCTCTTCGGTCAGGCGGCCTTCCAGGTAGGCGCGGGCGTACACGCCGGGCGACACGTGGCCCTGGATGTACAGGCAGTCGCCGCCGTGGTTTTCGCTCTCGGCGTGCCAGAAGTGGTTGAAGCCGGCGCCGAACATGTGGGCCAGCGAGGCGAAGGAGCCGATGTGGCCGCCCAGGTCACCGCCGTCCACCGGGTGGTGGCGGTTGGCCTTGACCACCATGGCCATGGCGTTCCAGCGCATGTAGGCGCGCAGGCGTTCTTCGATTTCGATGTTGCCAGGGCAGCGCTCTTCCTGGTCGGGCTCGATGGTGTTGACATAACCGGTGGTGGCCGAGAACGGCATGTCGATGCTGTGCTCACGCGCGTGTTCGAGCAGTTGCTCAAGCAGGAAGTGGGCGCGCTCTGGGCCCTCAGCTTCGATCACGGCGGACAGGGCGTCCATCCACTCACGGGTTTCTTGGTTGTCCAGGTCTTGTGCCGGGTTGGCAGCAATGCCGGGCACGTGCTCGGGTTGGGCTGACATGCTTGTCTCCTGCTAAAGGGGTTGCGTCATGGTTTTTGACCGGGCGAGTGTCGCATAAAAATGCCACATTTCAAATGATGACCTTCAATTTCGCATTATGAACTTACATGTTTTCCACCTCCGATACATGACCTGACACTTGAGCCCCCTCCCCTACACTTGAGGGCATGCAACCGTCTGATTCCGCCGTGCCGTCCAGCGCCGGCAAACTGCGCACCGTCGCCTGGATCCGCCACTGGTGGGGCCAACAGTCCCCCAACCGGCAGGACCGCTTCGCCATGCTGGCCCCGCTGGTGGCCGTGGTGTTGTTTCTGGCCGCCATCGGTTCTGCATTCTGGTACCTGCGCGCCGAAGAAATCGAGCGCGAGCATGAGGCTGTGAAACGAGATGTGGAATACGCCCAGCAGCGCCTGCGCCTGCGCCTGCTGGAGCGCCAGGAACAATTGATGCGCCTGGCCCGCGATGTGTCCAACCGCGAGCTCAACCGCAACGACTTCAACGCCCGCGCCGACAACCTGATCAACCAGTACCCCGAACTGCAGACCCTGAGCTGGATCGACGAGAAGCGCCGCGTGCGCGCCTCGCGCGCCGCCCCCACCGTGCCGGGCTCGCGGCTGCTGAACCCGGGCGACACCTTGCGCGGCGGCGAAACCGACGACACCTATGGCCTGACCAAGGACCTGCAGCAGCCCGTCTACTCGCAACCGCTGGGCAGTGAGGATTCGGCCCTGCTGCAACTGCACGTGCCGCTCAATGAGCAAGGCCGCTTTGCCGGTGTGGTGGCGGCCGAATACTCGGTGGATGGCCTGCTGCGCTATGGCGCCCCCACCGAAGTGCTGGCCAAGTACGCCGTGTCGCTGATCGACGCCAAAGGCCAGTTGCTGGCCGGCGCCGTGCTGCCGCCGCACAGCAAGGCCAGCCGCCTGCTGCCCTGGACGGTCAAGGCCAATGAGTTCGAGGTGCCGGTGTCCCCGATCGGCAACAGCCTGCTGCTGCGCGCCCAGGGCTACCGCACCTCGCTGGGCCTGATCGGCAGCGGCCAGTTCTGGCTGGTGGGCGTGCTCAGCGTGATG